>CAZXZW010000003.1:0-68148 GCA_964645745.1 uncultured Bdellovibrio sp. | reverse complement strand
GATTGCGAACTACCTTCAAATTCCTCACGTCGCAGGCGCCGGAGAATTAACTCCTTATGCAGGTGCCATCGTTGGAGCCGGTCTTGGGTTTTTGTGGTTCAATGCATATCCTGCGCAAATGTTTATGGGAGACGTGGGAAGTTTAAGTTTAGGCGGGTTCTTAGGAACTATGGCCGTTTTAACTAAGAATGAAATTTTGATGATTCTTTTAGGTGGTGTATTTGTGGTGGAAGCCTTATCGGTGATCACGCAGGTCGCTTCATTTAAAATGACGGGGAAGCGTATTTTCAAAATGGCTCCCATTCATCATCATTACGAAAAAACAGGATTAGACGAAACGAAAATCACGGTGCGCTTCTGGATTGTCTCAATATTATTAGCCGTATTAAGTTTAGCCTCATTGAAATTAAGATAAGTTAAGAAGAGATAGGAAGTACGTATGTGGAAAGAAGTTTCGGAATTAAAAGATAAGAAAATCTTAATCGTAGGCCTTGGTAAGACAGGCGTAGCTTTAGCTAAGTTTTTAACTAAGCATGAAGCGATCGTGACAGTAACAGATCATAAATCAAAACCAGAATTATCTTCTCAGTTAGATTTATTAGACGGTTATACAAATATTAAATTCGAATTAGGTTCTCACTCGCCTAAAACTTTCTTGTCGCAAGATCTAGTCGTTTTATCTCCGGGTGTGGCTCCACATTTAAAAATCTTTGAATACGCTCGTCAACAAGGCGTAAAAATCACAGGAGAATTCGAATTCTCATCTGGTTTCATCAAAGAGCCGATCGTTGCGATCACGGGTACCAACGGTAAAACGACAATTGCTCGTTTAGCTGAATTGATGCTTAAAGAAAGCGGCATCGACGTGTGGGTGGGTGGATCAAACGAAAGCCCAATCACAAATTACTTATTAGAAGATAAAAAAGCTAAAGTGGTTTTAGCAGAAGTTTCTGGTTTCATGTTAGAGCACTGTGTGAACTTTGCTCCAGCCAACATCGTATTCTGTAATTTAGCGGAAAATCATTTAGATCGTTACCGTTCAATGGAAGACTACGTCAATGCTAAACGTAAAGTGTTTAAAAACACAAACCAAGCGACAACATCTATTTTAAATGCGGATGATAATGCCGTAGTTGAATTAGCGCGTGATCCTTCGGTTCAACGTGGACGTATTTTCTACTTCTCTCGTAAACCAGCACTAGAGCCACAAATCATGAACATCGGTGGAGCCGTGAATATCGGATCTGAAATCCGTGTACGTACGGGCCCAGAAATCGAAACGTTCAGCGTAAAAAATATTAAACTTAAAGGTAAGCATTCAATCGAAAACGTGATGGCCGCTTTATTATTAGCTCGTGAATATGGGGCTACAGCTGAAGCGATCCAAAAAGCGATTGATACTTTCGCCGGTCTTCGTCACCGTTTAGAGTACATCCGTAAAGTAGGCGGAGTCTTATTCTACAACGATTCGAAAGCGACGAACGTTCATGCTGTGCTTCGCGCTTTAGACTGCTTCGACGAGAACGTGATCTTGATCGCCGGTGGTAAGGACACGAACCTTAATTACGAGCCGTTAGCGAACATGATCCGTAAGAAAGTTAAGACTTTGATCCTGGTCGGGGAAGCTAAAGAACGTATTAATCGTGATTTAGGGGACTTCTGTGAAACCTATTTGATCGGAACATTCGAAGAAGCTGTTCTGATCGCTTACCAAAAGTCTAGGATTTCTGACGTCGTTCTTCTTTCGCCAGCTTGTTCAAGCTTCGACATGTTCGATTCTTACGAAGAGCGCGGAAATTACTTCAAAGAGATCATCCAAAAATTTAGATAATTCTTAGGTGGATATTTGATGGAAGGCATGTTGAAATATAAGAGTGAAAACACAACACTCTTTTAATTCAAAATTCCTTTCATCAAGTTTATTCGTTTCTTTATTCGCCTTAATTGGCATAGGTTTAGTTCAGGTGTACAGTTCAAGTTACATCTTCGCCACAGAAACCTACAGCGACGGTCTTTACTTCTTTAAAAAACAAGCGATTTTCACATTCTTAGGTTTATTCGCTTTAGTTTTTGCCACGCAAATTCCTTTCGAAAAAATTCGTCAACATGGATGGACTCTTTGGGTGATCAGTTTCTTAGGTGTATGCGCGACGTTCATTCCTGGTTTAGGAGTTCGTGTCGGTGGAGCGCAACGTTGGTTACAACTACCGATGGGTTTCCGTTTCGAACCGTCTGAACTTTTAAAAATTGCCTTCAGTTTTTTATTCGCCAGCCTTGTCTGTCGTCATCAAAACTATTTAAAAAATATTAAATGGGGTTATTTGTTTATTATGATTATCGCTCCGCTGGCGACATTATTAAAACAACCTGACTTCGGAAGCTTCGCCATCATTTGTTTAGTAGCGGTTTCATTGCTTTACATTCAAGGCTTAAATATCAAATGGTTGATGGCCGCAGGAGTTGCCAGTATTCCAGCACTGTACATGTTGGTGTGGAATGTTCCTTATCGTAAAGCCCGCGTTCAAGCTTTCTTAGATCCATGGTCAGATCCGGCTCAAAAAGGTTTCCAAGTGATTCAAAGTATGTTGTCTGTTCACTCGGGCGGATTAACAGGGCAAGGTTTAGGACAAGGCCAAGGAAAATTATTCTTCTTACCTGAAGCTCATACGGATTTCACGATGGCGGTTCTTGGAGAAGAATTAGGATTCATCGGTATCTTCTGTATTTTAGCCTTATACGGCTTCGTGGTTTTCCGTGGTTACCAAATCGCGATGAAAACAGAAGACACGTTCAAAAAGATTTTATCGATTGGTTTAAGTACGACATTCGCACTTTCCGTATTTATTAATATGGGCGTGGTGATGGGCTTGCTTCCAACTAAAGGTTTAACTTTACCTTTCTTAAGCTACGGTGGAAGTTCTTTAATTATCTTCTGTTTTATGTTCGGTATTTTATTGAACGTAGAAATGTCCGAGAGACACTAGATGAAAATCATCGTAGCCGGCGGAGGCACAGGTGGACACATCTACCCCGCGATCTCTATTGTGCAATCTTTACAGAAAATCGACTCTCAAACGCAAGTTCTTTTCGTCGGAACCAGCCAAGGTTTAGAGACTAAAATCATTCCTAAAGCGGGTTATAGATTAGCGTTGATTCAAAGTGGAAAGCTTAATTTTTCAGGACAAATCGTTCAAAAAATTAAAACACTTTTGAAGTTTCCAGCAGGCTTTTTCCAATCTTTAAAAATTCTTTTAAAAGAGAAACCAGATATGGTTTTAGGGGTGGGTGGTTACGCCTCGGCTCCGATCGTATTTGTTGCAGCTTTGATCGGGAAGCGTACAGCGATTTGGGAGCCTAATGCTCATCCGGGAATGGCTAATCGCATTTTATCTCGTTTTGTCGACAAGTCGTATTTAGTTTTTGCGGATGCGACGAAAGATTTAAAATCGAAAAACAATTTAGTTTTAGGTATGCCTTTGCGTGCTGAAATTGAAGATTATTCAGTCACAGCTTCTGATAAAAGTAAATTCACGATTCTGTGTTTTGGTGGAAGCCAAGGTTCAGCTTTCTTAAATGATAAAATCAGCGATCTGATTTTGCAAAACCCAGAAATGGCTTCGAAAATTAAATTGATCCATCAAACAGGCCCACGTGATTTCAAACGTATGCAGGATAAATACAAGAATCATGCATCAGTTGAACTTCATGAATACATCTACGATATGCCGAAATATTACAATCAGGCCGATCTTTTATTCTGTCGTGGTGGAGCCAGTACTCTAGCAGAAGCGGCTGCTTTCGGCGTTGTGCCTATAGTTGTTCCACTTCCTGCGGCAGATGATCACCAGCAAAAGAACGCAGAGGCTCTGGTGAAAGAAAATGCTGGATTTATGTTTTTACAAAATGCCTTTGATAGTGAACAATTTAAACAGCAAGTAAATAAGTTGATCGAGAACAAAAACGTTCTTGTGGATATGTCAGGACGACTCAAGCAAATAGTTAAAAAAGGCGCCGCTTTAAAAATTGCGGAAGACATTCTAGCTACTACAAAATAGGAATATTCCATGAAATTAGATTCAGCCAAATTTCATTTTATCGGCATCGGCGGCATTGGTATGTGCGGCCTTGCAGAACTTTTACATAACATCGGAGCCACAGTATCTGGATCAGACGCCGGAGAAAACGCAAATACTGAACGTCTTAAAAATTTAGGCGTGAAAGTTTATAAAGGTCACGACGGAAGCCACGTGGGTGCGGCAGATGTGGTGGTTTACTCAAGTGCGATTCCATTCACAAATCCAGAAATCCGCGAAGCTCGTAACCGTGATATCCCTTTAATCCCTCGTGCAGAGGCTTTAGCGGAAATTATGCGTCTTCGTCGTGGTGTGGCCGTTGCTGGAACTCATGGTAAAACGACAACCACAAGTTTGATCTCATCTATTTTCTTAGAAGCTAAGCAAGATCCTACGATTGTGATTGGTGGTCGCTTTGAAAGAATTAAATCCACAGCTCTGTTAGGAAAAGGCGAATGGTTGATTGCCGAAGCCGATGAAAGTGACGGAAGCTTCAATAAGCTTTCTCCTGAGATCGCCGTGATCACGAATATCGATTCAGATCACATGGATCATTTCAAAACTTTCGAAAATTTAAAGAAAGCGTTCTTAGATTTCTCTTACCGTGTTCCTTTTTACGGTGTGGTGATTGCTTGCGGAGACGATCCAACGATTAAGGCCTTATTCGCAGACTACAATAAGAGAATTTTATTCTACGGCTTCAATGAGGATAACGACTACATCTTATCAGGAAGCAAAGGTCAGTACACGGTTCACCAAAAGAACAAAGATCTATCTAAAAAATTATTAGGATCATTCAAGCTGAATGTTCCCGGTGTTCACAATGCGCTAAACGGTTTAGCTTCGATCGCAGTGGGAATGGCGGCAGGAATTGATTTTGAAACATGTGCTCTAGGTTTAAGTAAATTCGAAGGCGTTGATCGTCGTTTCCATTTTAAAGGCGAAGCAAAAGACATTAAAGTCTACGATGATTACGGACATCATCCGACAGAAGTACGCGCAGCACTTCAAGGTTTCAAAGAGAAATTCGAAAAGAATCGTCTTGTGGTGTATTTCCAACCTCATCGTTATTCGCGCACACAGCACAGCTGGCAGGATTTCAAAACCTGTTTTGGTCAATCCGATGTTCTTTTCTTAGGTGATATCTACGCGGCCGGAGAAGCTCCGATCGCAGGAATTAATTCAGAGAAATTATTAAGCGAAATTAATCATCCTCATGGATTTTTCTGTCCGAAGAATAACGAACAAGTAGGCCAAATCGTAAAAGAATTAAAAGCCGGCGACGTATTTTTAACTTTAGGAGCCGGTGATGGTTGGAAGTTAGGTTTAGATGTCCTTAGTCGTCTTAAGTAAAGTTAATCTAGCTCAGTACACGTCATGGCTGGTCGGAGGAGACGCCGAATTCTTCTGTATGCCAAAGACGGTTGATGATTTAAAGGAAGCTTTATCTCATGCAAAGCAAAACAAACTGCCGATTACCATTTTAGGTGGAGGATCGAATGTTTTAATTTCTGATGACGGCGTTCCGGGATTGACGATTTGTTTAAGACAATTCTCTCAAATTTCATCAAAGATCGAAAATAATAAATTATACATCGAAGCTTTATCGGGAACCGGTAAAAACGAATTGCTGAAAATTTTCTTAAAAAATAAATTAGCTCCAGCCTTGTTCTTGGCCGGGCTTCCGGGTGATATCGGTGGTGGCGTCGTCATGAACGCCGGTGTGGCGGAGGCTTTTGCGCCTCGTGAATTTATGGAATTCGTCGATGAAATTCAAGTAATGGATTTTGATGGCAACGTTAAAACGATCAATAAAAAAGATCTTAAAATTTCATATCGTCATACAGACGGGTGGCAGCCTGGTATTGTGCTGTCGGTGAAGATTTCGTGGCCGATGGATATTGATGAGACGATTTTGCAAAAAGTAAAAGACGCCAATCGTACGCGTTTAACCAAGCAGCCGTTGGATATGCCTAGCTGTGGTTCTGTTTTTAAAAATCCGCCGGATCACAAAGCGGCGCAATTGATTGATCAATCAGGTCTTAAAGGTTTCCGTATCGGAGACGCTCAAGTATCTTTGAAGCATGCGAATTTTATTGTTAATTTGGAAAATGCAAAAGCGAGGGATATCTGGGAAGTGATTCAGCATGTGCGAGCGACAGTGCTGGAGAGACAAAAAGTCAGCTTGACCACCGAAGTAGTCAAGCTGGGACTCTGGAACTAATTACTTAGTAACTTCTTTAGCAGCGTCTTTAGCAGCTTCTACTTTAGCTTTAGCGTCAGCTTTAACAGCTTCAACTTTAGCTTTAGCTTTAGTTTTAGCAGCTTCTACTTTAGCTTTAGCTTCAGTTTTAGCAGCTTCAACGTGAGCTTTAGCTTCTGTTTTAGTTGTTTCAACAGCAGCTTTAGCTTCTGTTTTAGCAGCATCAACAGTTTGAGCTGCTGGGTTAGCGAAAGCTGCTACTGATACTAAAGATAATAATGCGATAACTGATTTCATGTGATCTCCTTTGATCTTTGATCCTTACGTTAGGTAAGGATTATTTTTATTAATATTTAACCAGTACTCTATGCCTTTGCAAAAAAAAGTAAAGTTAATTTTTTTTAATCTAGATTACTGACTGGAGCGGCTTTGAAACCGCCAGATTAAAATTTTTTAATGTCGTTTAATGACAGTAGAACTGTGACTTTTGTTACACTGATAGTTTGGATTTTTAGCTAATTCTTTTAAGAATTCTCTTAAGACTAAACGTCCGCAATCTTTGAATTTAGCAGCGTTCTTTGCACCAATATATCTCCAGTGCCAAGGCTCATAGATATAACCAGTGCGGGAGTTGGGTTTGCTGAAATCTAAAGTTTCCGAGTTCGGGTAACTTAAGGCATATCCGTATTTATATGCATTTTCTTGAAGCCACTTGAAGGCCGGAGTGTCTTGCATTTCGTATTCAAGGGCATAGCCTGAGTATTGAGGTTTCGCTTCGCTGGGAACTTCCGGTTCGTATTTAGGAATCATTGTCACTAAGTCAGCTACGCTTCCCAATTGATGTTCACTTTGTCCTGGTAAAGCCGAACGCGTATTCACTTCCGTCATAGCTTGTTCTAACTGTGCGCGATTGAATTCAGGTTTGTAACCGTTTTTAATATCTTTATTCATTTCACTTAAAGCGTAGGGACTTGTGTACATTTTAGAAATAAAACCATCAGCAGATAATTGTTTAACCAGTTTTCCGCTGAAAACACGACATTGAACTTCGTATGAGCGGTAAGCTGAATGGATAAATAAATCAATCTTCTGAGCATGAGCTGCATCCAACATACGAGTCATCATGATGTAAGCGTTACGGCGCATTTTTTCCATTTTACCGTCAGCAATATATTTAGGGGTAAAGCTTTTTTGATAAAGTGGAGTCATATATTTAGGTTCGATATCAACTAAGTCTGAAGGTTCATATAAAGAAGGAAGTCCCTCTGACTTTGGTTTTCCGACCACAGAAGTTTCTGTGATTTTGCGCGGACTATTTGTAGATCCAATGCTGATCTCGCAGAAAAGACATTCTGTCATTTTAGGTTTAGGTGGATTTGATTCCGGAGGAAAAATCGCAGGAGGAGGGTAAAGTATAGTATTTGGTACTGGTCCCGCCGCCGCAGGTTTTTGCGTGACTTGAGCCTGTGAAATTTGAGCCGCCAATAAAATTGATAAAATACTAATTGTTTTCATACACTGCAAGATTGCAATTATGGGCGCAGGCTAAAAACGATGTATTAGTTATGATGCAGGCGACAGCGCCTAAGCGCTTATCGCCTGTCAAAAGACTGATCATCTCAGAATGAGACGATCTATAAAGTCTGAAGGAAACGGATTAAATCTTTTTTGTCGGATGCAGTTAAAATTTCCACGCCATTTTTCATGAAGATACCTTCGTCATGTCCGGTGTTGTGAAGGCCTTCTTTTGAAGTGTCATACAGCATTTCAGCAGTTTTCCATTCAATCGGAGTTTTCACTCCGATTGGGTAGCCATTACAATCCACATCGAAGTCGCGAGCCGTGTTGTTGGCGGCTCCTGCATAGTAAGTTTTAGGACGAGCAGAGGCCGGAGTAAGGACCGCGCATAAAGTAGGAGCTGAGTTGTTGTGGAAGTAAGGCCAACGAGCCCAGATACCCACTAGCGGCGGCGGTACGTAGCCTTTTTGAGCGGTCACTTGCACGCCGTAATCTTTTGAAATTTGAAGACGATTTAATTGTTCTAAAGATTTCATTCCCAAATAGCGGTTAGGATCTGTTCCAACATCGACCACAAATGTTTTTTGAGGATACTTCACCAAAGTTGTTTTGATTTGTTCCGTGAGAGATAATTTTTCAGATCCTGGCTGGCTCCAGGCTTTTTCATATTGGCCATGGCATTTTGAGCAGGTGTTATTGAAAAGAGTTTCTCCGCGTTTTGCAGCCATCATATCGATTTGTTGTTCGCTGAAGAAATCTGTAAATAAGGGAGCTTCGGCAGAGAAAACAGCCGCCGTGATTTCATCAATTTTTGTACGGTTGTTTTGAATCCAAGTATTTAAAACTTTTAAATCAGTTCCACGTCCCACTTCATTCCAAAGAATGTTCGTGATGATCGGATTTCCGCTGACAACAGATCCGTCACTCAGCCAACGGTTTTTGTATTTCAAATTCCACCAAACTGCAGGTTTTGAATCAGCTGGGCGGTTGTCTAAGAAGGGATCGACAGCCGGCATAAGTTCACGCGCTTTATTTGGCGTAGCCCAGGCATCAGGAGATCGCTTGTTCAGAGATAAAGAAACTTGTGCTAAAGAAGTGTCGAGTCCGAGGACTAAAGGATTTTTTAAATTAACACGGTCTAAACTTTTAAGCGTGTCGGAAAGCATTTGGTTTTCTTGGGGCGAAGCGCCGGTCGCTTGATTGAAAAGCCATGTTCCAACTAACGGTTTAAGTTTCGGAGAAATGTCTGACATTTTTACGAAGAACTCATTGGCTCTGGGAAAGCGGTTGGTCATCCCTAAAACATTTTTTCCAAACAGATTGCTGCTGTGACAAGTGGCGCAGCTAAAAGAGAATCCCTCAATACCATGCTTTTCGATAATTCCAAATCCCATGCGGTAATCTGGGCGTACGTCGTTCGGGTAAGGAACGCTGTAGACGCCAACATCGCTTCTTTCAGGGTAAGGGTGTAGGCCTAAACTTTTTGTGACGTCATCCATCGAGCGAAGTCCGCTAAAGCTTTGTCCAAGCATTTTAAGTAATGTGCGAAAAATAGAGGTATCCTTTTTTTCGAAGAAGGCTTCCAGCGGTCTAAGTGGTGGCAGTGTTCCAGTGATTTCTACCGGATAAATTTGAGCGTGGAGTTTTCCTTGATGAATAAATTGATTTTGCGTCACAGGATCTAAATTCAAAATATTTGATCTTCCGCCGACGGGAATTTCGATGCCTTCGTCCCATAATCCGTAACCCAGAGACTGGGCTTGAGTGACTGTTGGGGCCGCTAATAAAATAAAAGCTAAAGATGAAAATAAAAAAGATTTTGAGATTTGTTTCATATTAAAACTAGTAGCGCATACCTAGAATATGTAAAGCAAGCCTGTCGTGAAGATGAGCGAATTTATAGAGCTAAAGCGTCATTTTGTTTACAGTTTTCCACAGTTTTTTGTATCGGAATAAAACGAGATAAAAAATCAGATTTTCAAACTTTTTTACGTTCATTTTTAACCGTAACTCTCCGATAAATTGTCGAACGATTACAATAGAAAGGTTCATCATCATGAAATCAAATTACTCTTTCAAACACTTAGACTACTCAGAATCTCTTGTTAAATACTCAGAGCAAAAATTAGATGAAGTTGGAAAGTTTTTACTTAAAGAGGGTCAGTGTCACGTGTTCTTTTGGAAAGAGAATCATGAGTTTTTTGCTGAAGTGACGGTGAATACACGCCAGAAGTTTTTCAAAGCAAAGGCTCATGCCGATGACGTTTACGCGGCGATGGATATGGTTTGCGATAAGCTCGAAAAACAATTTTTAAAAGTGAAAGAAGTCTACACCAGTCATAAAAAGTCAGCTTAGTTGCTGACTCCCTATTCAGTCTTATAAAATAGCCCTATAATTCAATTGACCCCCATTCCTGTTGGGGGTACTTTTCATAGTCATTTCAACCCAATCCTAACGAGGTAAATACTGTGAAAAATTACATTTTTACAAGCGAATCAGTTTCTGAAGGCCACCCAGATAAAATGGCGGATCAAATTAGTGATGCCGTACTTGATGCTATCTTAGCTCAAGACACTAAAGGGCGTGTAGCTTGTGAAACCCTATTAACAACGGGTCTTATTGTTGTTGCTGGTGAAATTACCACTTCGGCTAAAGTGAACTTCACTGAAATCGCTCGTGAAACAGTTAAGAAAATTGGTTACGACGATACAGATAAAGGTTTTGACTATAAAACGTGCGGAGTCATGGTTTCTGTAGGTCAACAATCTCCTGACATCTCTATGGGTGTTAAGGAAACAGGTGCTGACGAACAAGGCGCTGGTGACCAAGGTTTGATGTTTGGTTATGCAACTAACGAAACTCCTGAATTTATGCCTTTAACTTTATCAATGTCACACAAGCTTGTTAAAGACTTAGCGACATTACGTAAAGCCAACAAAGTAAACTGGTTGCGTCCAGACGCTAAATCTCAAGTGTCTGTGCAATACGAAAACGGAAAAGCTAAACGTATCGATACGATCGTAGTATCGACTCAGCATGCAGATTCAGTTTCTTTAAAAGAAATTCAAGGATTCATCATGGAAGAATTGATCCAAAAATCAATCCCTTCTCAATGGATCGATAAAAACACTAAATTCCATATCAATCCAACAGGCCGTTTCGTAACGGGTGGTCCTATGGGTGATGCGGGTCTTACAGGTCGTAAAATCATCGTTGATACTTACGGCGGCCACGGCGCACACGGCGGTGGAGCTTTCTCTGGTAAAGATCCTTCAAAAGTAGATCGTTCTGCAGCTTATGCCGCTCGTCACGTAGCTAAAAATATCGTAGCAGCGGGATTGGCTGAAAAATGTTTAGTTCAATTAGCTTACGCGATTGGTGTAGCGGAACCAGTCAGTATCACGGTTGATGATTTCGGAACAGGTACTGTTGATTCTGAAAAATTAGTTCAAGCGGTTCGTAGCGTTTGGGATTTGCGCCCAGCTCGTATCGTTAAAGAATTTGATTTATTAAGACCTATTTACTCTCCGACTTCAGCTTACGGTCACTTCGGTCGCGAAGAAAACTTAGACAAAGGTTTCTTCACTTGGGAAAAAGTAAATAAAATCGAACAACTTAAAGCAGCTGTAAAATAATGGATCCGAAATACATCAGAAACTTTTCCATCATTGCTCACATCGACCATGGTAAATCAACCTTGGCTGATGCGCTATTGTCTTACACAGGATCTCTTTCTGATCGTGAATCTAAGGCTCAGTTCTTAGATAACATGGAGCTTGAACGTGAACGTGGTATCACGATCAAAGCTCAAACGGTTTCATTAAACTACCGTTCAGAAGTTGACGGTGAAATGTATCAAATCAATTTGATCGATACACCGGGGCACGTGGATTTTTCATATGAAGTTTCTCGGTCACTAGCAGCTTGTGAAGGCGCGATCTTAGTCGTCGATGCGGCTCAAGGTGTGGAAGCGCAAACTTTAGCGAACGTGTACTTAGCTTTAGAAAATAACTTAGAAATTATTCCTGTCTTAAATAAAGTCGATCTTCCGACAGCTGATCCTGAAGGTGTTGCTAAGCAAATCGAAGACACTGTTGGTCTTGATTGCACGGGCATCATTCATGCGTCAGCTAAAGAAAAACTAGGAATCAAAGAAATCTTAGAAGCGGTTATCGCGAAAGTTCCGCCTCCAAAGGCTGATCGCACGTTAACTCCGCGCGCTTTGATTTTCGATTCTTGGTTCGATGCTTACCAAGGCGTTGTCGTTTTAGTTCGTGTGGTCGATGGTCACATTAAAAAAGGCGATAAAATTAAATTCATGGCAACCGACAAAGAATACGAAGTTTTACGTATGGGTAAATACCGTCCGTTTGCTGAATTTGTTGATGATCTTGAAGCTGGCGAAGTGGGTTTCATCATTTGCGGTATCAAAGATATCCGTGACGTTAAAGTGGGTGACACGGTTACCGGGGCTAAAAATCCGTCAACGGTGCAACTTCCAGGTTTCCAACGTATTAAGCCGATGGTTTTCGCGGGTATCTTCCCGGTTGTAGCTTCTGAATATCAAAATTTAAAAAACGCCTTAGATAAACTTTGTTTGAATGACTCTTCGTTAACTTTCGAAGTGGAAAAATCATTAGCTTTAGGTTTCGGTTACCGTTGCGGTTTCTTGGGTCTTCTTCATATGGAGATCGTTCAAGAGCGTTTAGAACGTGAATTTAATCTCAACTTAATCACGACGGCTCCGACGGTTGTTTATCGTATTACGAAAACAGACGGCACGGTGTTAATGTTGGAAAATCCATCGGGAATGCCAGAGGAAACTCAAATCGCCAAAATGGAAGAGCCTTACGTTAAGGTGACTCTTCATGCGCCGACAGAATTTATCGGTGTTCTTTTAAAACTTTGCGAAGACAAACGTGGCGTTCAGTTAAAAATGGATTACATCACTGAGAAAAAAGTGATGATCGAATACAAACTTCCTATGAATGAAATGGTGATGGACTTCTACGATCGTTTAAAATCGGTCACAAAAGGTTACGCTTCACTTGAATATGAATTCATGGATTTCGAAGAAGCTAAGCTTGTTAAATTAGACGTTCTCATCAATGGTGAGCCTGTCGATGCTTTATCTATTATTATCCATCACACGAAAGCAGTGACTCGTGGTCGCTCGTTAGTGGAAAAGATGAAAGAATTGATCCCTCGTCAACAGTTCCAAGTAGCTATCCAGGCTGCGATCGGATCTAAAGTTGTAGCCCGTGAAACCGTGGGCGCGATTAAGAAAGACGTTACAGCAAAATGTTACGGTGGTGACATCTCTCGTAAACGTAAACTTCTAGAGAAACAAAAAGAAGGTAAGAAGCGTATGAAGGCGATCGGCTCAGTTGATGTCCCTCAGGAAGCGTTCTTGGCCATCTTGAAAGTTGAAGACTAATAAAAAAAGCCGGTTGAGAAACCGGCTTTTTTTTGATCATTCTTGAGTCTTAAGGAGTCAGCCAAGTTGAAATAGCTTGTTTTTTTGTCCTTATCGTAGGCAAAATAGGGACTTAAGAGGATTTATAAATATGGCAGACAACAAGCACCAGCAGAGTTTCTTCAAAGCTTTTTTTAGCTCAAAGAAAGATCCTAACTACAAAAAATATAACGGCATGGATGTGACTAATCGACTGTTTTGGACAGAAGGTTGGGGATCAATGGGGCTTGCGATTTTAGCAGCTTTAACAATTCGTTGGTTGTTTTTAGAAGCTTATGTGATTCCGTCTGGATCGATGCTTCCGACTCTTTTGATTAATGATCATATTTTTGTGAATAAAATTGTTTACGGCGTTCGAGCTCCTTTCAGTGAACAATGGATGGTGAAATTCTCTGAACCAAAACGTGGCGATATTATCGTTTTCAAGTACCCTGTCGACATGAGCACGTTCTTCATCAAGCGTGTTGTGGCTTTGCCGGGTGATAAAATTAAATTTGATAACGGATCTTTATATGTGAACGACAAACTTCAAGAGAAAGTTGTTCCTTCGTCATCGGCTAATTTTGATTGGCTTCGTGACGAAGATTTCAATAATCACGATGGTGGCTTAGCCGATTCGAAATCAAACTACGTTCACTTCACAGAGAAATTACAACGTAACGATGCAGAAGTGGTCGAACACTCGATCTTAATGCCTAAGGCTGCTGTTATGGGTTTCCCCGGTGACGGTGAGTGGACTGTTCCTGAGGATAATTTATTTGTGATGGGTGATAACAGATATAATTCTCATGATTCTCGTTTCTGGGGTTTCGTTCCTCAGAAAAATATTTTGGGTCGTGCGAGCTTCGTTTGGTTGAGTTGTGAAAGCATGCTTCCATTCTTACCGATCCTTTGTAACCCGCTGACTGTGCGTTTAACGCGTTTTGGTCACTCAGTTAATCAATAGTTAGGATTTATGAAGAAGAAAGTCGGTTTACAAGGAAGATGGCCCAAAACTTTGGTGTTATTTTTCCTTCCTCTTATCGTTTTCTTTCTTTTTCGCGGGTTCATTTTTGAGCCCTTTGTTATTCCCTCGGAAAGTATGATGCCGAACCTTTTGATCCACGATCACATCGTGGTGAATAAGCACGAATACGGTCTTCGTTCGCTTTTTAATGATGCCTGGTGGATTAAGTTCAAGCAACCTCAGCGTGGTGATGTGGTGGTTTTCCGCTATCCTAAAAATAACAATGTTTTCTTTATTAAACGTTTAATCGGTTTACCAGGTGATACGATTTCAGTGCAGGGAATGAGTTTAAAGGTGAACGGTCAATTGTACCCTTTAGATCCCGCTTTTGAAGGCGGAGTTTTCATTGAAAACAACGGCGCTAAAACTTACGACGTGGCTTACTATCCAGATGGCGACAATGATTTGCAACCCGAGGAAAAAGTCTTCAAAGTTCCAGCTAAATCTTATTTTGTGATGGGTGACAACCGTTACAATTCACATGATTCGCGCTTTTGGGGCTTTGTTCCCGAGAAATTCCTTATTGGAAAAGCCTCGATGGTTTGGTTAAGTTGCGAAGAGATGCTGGAATCAGCACCTTTTATTTGCAATCCACAAACGTTCCGTGGCGATCGTTTTTTTAAGAAAATCGAATAAACATTCTAGTTATTTTTATTTATAATTAATTTTGACAAAGCTATCAGTGGTCCTTACGCTGAGACTAATGATTCAATCTTTGTTAGACTTTCAAAATCTGAATCCTGATCAAATCAACACTCTCGTCCATTCCGCTTTAGATTTAAAAAAACAGCAAAACAAAATTGGTCGTTTCTTAGAAAACCGCACGATTATTGGAACTGGGGCTTTGCTCTTTTTTGAACCAAGCACGCGCACGCGTTTCAGTTTTGAAACCGCTTGCATCCGAGCGGGGGTCGCGCCTTTGATCATGGACAATATCGCCGGATCCTCTCTTGAAAAAGGGGAATCCATTGAAGATACAATGTTAAATTTAGAGGCCATGAGGCCTCTTTTTTTTGTCGTCAGGTGCACCGATCAGACGGAATTAGCCGATATTGCTGGGAAATTAAAAACTCCTGTCATCAACGCCGGCTGGGGAAAGAAGGGTCATCCGACTCAAGCTTTGCTTGATATCACGACGTTGATTGAGCGTTGGGGCGATCTTAAAAACAAAAATATTCTGTTCGTCGGAGACGTTAAGCACTCTCGCGTATTCAGTTCGCATCTCGAGCTGTCTAAGATTATGGGTTACAACTTAGGCTACTGTGCTCCAGCTGAATTTGGCTTAGGCGAATTCGAATCGATCACGGCGGGAGTGAAATCTTTTGATCAAATCCGCCACGCTTTAGATTGGGCTGATGCGATTATCACACTCCGTGTGCAAAAAGAACGTCATGCTTCCGTGAGCGCCTCATCTGGAGAGGATTACCGTCAACGTTATGGTTTAAATCTCGAGCGGGCAAAGCTCTTGAAACCATCGGGAGTCATCCTTCATCCCGGTCCGATCAACTATGGTGTTGAGATTGAAAAAGATCTTCTGAAAGATTCTCGAAGTGTAATATTGCAATTAGTTGAAAATGGTGTTTTTATTCGGGAAGTTGTCATAAAAAGTGTAATTTCTGGAGATTTGAAATGAATTATTATCTGGTTTTAGAAGATGGTGAATTGTTTAAAGGCGCGGCCGTGGGATCACAAACCGCATCTGGTAGTTATCCAGAAAAAGCTGGTGAAGTTGTTTTCAATACAGCTCACTCAGGTTACGAAGAAGTGGCCACAGATCCTTCTTACTTCCACCAGATCGTGGTGATGACAGCTCCGATGCAAGGAAACTACGGCTCAACGCAAACAGATTGGGAATCTTCAAAAATGTGGATTCACGGATTCGTTTGTCTTCAAATGCAAAACTCGAAAAGAAATTCGGGTTGGATGCAAAGATTGATCGATAATAAAATTCCGGTGTTAACGGAAATTGATACACGCACATTAACAATTAAATTACGTAGCCAAGGAACTCCTTGGGGAGCGTTGGTTTGTGCAGAAACAGAAACTGAAGCTGTCGCTCGCGCGCAGAAATTAATTACTGAAACTAAAAAAATTGAAGGTGACTGGGTTTGGTTAGCATCACGTAAAGAAGTTGTAACGATTAAAGGAGCTGCGGCCAACGGACCTAAAGTGGCTGTTCTTGATTTCGGTGCGAAAGAAAATATCTTACGTGAATTAACAGCTCGTTGTTCTGAGCTTCGCGTGTACCCATCTCGTACGCCTTCCGAAGTGATTGAACAATGGAATCCTGATGCTTCAATGTTAAAGAATGGCCCCGGCGATCCATCACAAGTTCACGCGGCTGTTGAAACAACAAAACACTTCTTGGGTAAAAAACCTATCTTCGGAATTTGCATGGGACACCAAGTTTTAGGTCAAGCATTAGGTGCAAAAACTTATAAACTTAAATTTGGTCACCGTGGTGTGAATCATCCGATCAAAGATACTTTATTAAACCGCATTTATGTTTCCAGCCAAAATCATGGTTACGCCATTGATGAAAAAACTTTACCAAGCGACGTTAAAATCACTCATGTGAATTTAAATGATAACACGGTTGCGGGATTCTATTCTGAAAAACAAAACTGTTTAGGTATTCAATACCATCCAGAAAGTCATCCTGGCCCGCATGAAGCTGTTGAATTATTTAATTACTTCGTCACAGTGATGAGCAAAAAGAACGTAGATCAAGGACGACATGCTAACACTACAACAATTTGAAGAATCATATCAAAAACTGATCGGTCATTTTACCGAAGGTGTTTATCAAGAAGAATTGATGTTGGCTAAAAAGGAATTTTTTAGCAACACGGGAATACTTGATGAAAATAAGCCGAACTACGCGCTTCGTATGCGTCAGTTCTTTGATTGGTATTTCTTAACTCGTAAACTAACAAGCCACATGCAAACACCACTTGAAGTAGCGCTTGAGCAAAGAAGTTTACGTCTAACTCCGGAAGACTTGGCGACTTTAGATGTGTTGGCTAAGAACCAACATTCACTTTATGAGTTTGTTAAAGGTAAGAACGATTACTTTATCGTACGTGACTTCTTTACGGGTAAAAAAATCGAAGTTCTTTCTGAAGGACAAATTTTTAATTTTGACGACAAAGAATCTTTTGAGGCCCGTTTGGTGGAAATCAACGGCAAAAATTATTTCTTAAAGGGTTTCTGCTTCCATCCTCAGTCTGCGCAAAAATATATTTTGGATGAAGTGAAGACTTATAAAAAGAATCCCGATTTAGATTTTGAAGAATTTTTAATACGTCTGAATAAGATGCGCTACAAGCTTGAACAGTACAGACATATTAAGCCGGAAATGATTTACACTAACGATAATAAATTGAAACTGTAAGAGGAATAAAGAACATGGCAAAATTAGCGCACTTAAAAAGAGTGATGATTATTGGTAGCGGCCCGATTCAAATCGGACAGGCCTGTGAATTCGATTATTCTGGAACACAAGCGTGTAAAGCTTTAATGGCTGAAGGTTTAGAAGTTATCTTAGTGAACTCTAATCCGGCGACCATCATGACGGATCCCGAAATTGCAACTCGCACTTATGTTGAACCCTTAAAGTTTGAATATTTAGAAAAGATTATCGAAAAAGAGCGTCCCGATGCTTTGATCCCCACTTTAGGTGGTCAAACAGCTTTGAACTTAGCTTTAGAATTAGATAAAAAAGGCGTACTAAAAAAATATAACGTTGAGATGTTGGGTGCTAATCCAGACGTGATCGAAGCGGCAGAAGATCGTTTCAAATTCCGTGCGATTCTCGATGAAGTCGGAGCTCGTTACCCAAAAAGTGAAATGGTCACAAGCTTTGATCAGGGTATGGAAGTGGCTGAAACTTTAGGATACCCTTTGATCCTTCGTCCGAACTACACATTAGGTGGTGGCGGTGGTGGTATCGCTTACTCGCCAGAAGATTATCAAAGAATGTTAGTTCAAGCTTTGCATGAAAGCCCAACGACAGAAGTTTTAGTTGAAGAAAGTATTTTAGGTTGGAAAGAATTCGAACTTGAAGTGATGCGTGACTCTTCGGGAACATTCGTTGTGGTTTGTTCGATCGAAAACTTCGATCCCTGCGGCGTTCACACTGGCGACAGTATCACGGTGGCTCCTCAACAAACATTAACGGATCGTGAATACCAAGCGATGCGTGATGAAGCTTGTGAAATTATTAATCGCGTAGGCCTTGAAGTAGGCGGCGCGAACATTCAATTCGCCACTCATCCTCAAACGGGTGAACGTGTGGTGATCGAAATGAATCCACGTGTATCTCGCTCTTCAGCTTTAGCTAGTAAAGCGACAGGATTCCCGATCGCTAAGATCGCAGCCTTATTGGCTGTGGGTTACCAATTAGATGAATTAAAAAATGACATCACGAAAGTGACTCCAACTTGTTACGAACCTTCATTAGATTATGTTGTGACTAAGATCCCTCGTTTTGCTTTCGAGAAATTCGCAGGATCAAAAGATATCTTAACTACACAAATGAAAAGTGTGGGTGAGGTGATGGCGATTGGTCGTACACTTCAAGAATCAATGATGAAAGCTTTAGCTTCATTAGAAAAAAATGCAGAAGCCATTCCGAGTGTTGAATTCGATATGGAAAAAGTTTCTTATCCAAATAGTCAGCGTATCTGGCACATCTTCCAGGCTTTCCGTCACGGACTTGGTTTAGATATGATTCAGCAGATGACTCAAATTACACCTTGGTTCTTAGAGCAAATTGAAGCCATAGTGCAATTCGAAGAAACATTTAAAAATTCTGAATTAACGACAGATCTTTTATTAAAAGCCAAACGTTTCGGTTTTACCGATGCACGTTTAGCAAAATTAAAATCATTCTCGGTTCAAAATATTAAATCTTTAAGAAATAAATTTAATATTCGTCCTGCGTACTTCCAAGTTGATACCTGTGCGGCTGAATTTGCTTCAAGCACGCCGTATTTCTATTCAACGTACTGGGCGAAGCCAACTCCGAATATTCTTTCTCACATTGCTCAAAAAATTGTGGCGGTGATCGGAAGCGGTCCTAACCGTATCGGTCAAGGGATTGAATTCGATTACTCTTGCGTGCGCGGAGTAAAGGCTCTTCAAAAATTAGGTTATTCGGTCGCCATGTTGAATTCAAATCCTGAAACGGTTTCAACAGATTACGATACGTCTGACAGTTTATTCTTTGAACCTTTAACCGAAGAATCAATTAACGAAATTTTCAGCGTGATTAAACCTGTGGGATTCATCGCTCAGTTAGGTGGGCAAACTCCGATTAATTTAGCGAAGAGCTTAGTGGATAATGGTTACAAACTTTTAGGTTCATCATTAGAAGCCATTGATTTAGCGGAAGATCGTAAGAAGTTCGCTGAAATTTGTCGTGAATTAGATTTAATGATTCCAGTTTCAAGCATGGCGGCTAATGCAACGGAAGCTTTATCGCATGAAGCCCGCATTGGATACCCGATGATCTGTCGTCCAAGTTACGTTTTGGGTGGTCGTCGTATGGAAGTCATCGAAAACCGCCAAGAACTAGAATCTTACTTTGAACGTCACAAAGAATACATCGGTCCGAAAAATCCATGTTTAATGGATCAATTCTTATCGGGTGCACTTGAAGTTGACGTGGATATGGTACGTGGAAAAGATTGGATCATGTGCGGTGGGATCATCGAACATATCGAAGCCGCAGGGGTTCACTCAGGCGACAGTATGGGTGTAGTTCCTCCTCAACGTTTAAAAGATGAAACACAAGAGAACATTGAGCACATGAGTGCAGCTTTAGCTGAACGCTTAGGAATCATTGGCCACTTAAATCTTCAATTAGCGATTAAAGACGATGATATTTATGTTTTAGAAGCAAATCCAAGAAGCTCTCGTTCTGTTCCATTCTTAGCAAAAGCGACAGGAATTCCGTTAATTGATTTAGGTATTCAAGCTCAAATGGGTTTAACTCCGGATCAAAAAACTTTAGATAAATACAACTGGCGCAACATGAAAGAAGTTTGCGTTAAAGGTGTAGTTTTCCCTTTCAAAAAATTCTCTGAAAGTGATTCGATCTTAGGACCTGAGATGAAATCAACCGGCGAATCTATGGGGCGTGCTTCGACTTACTCTGAAGCTTTGGTTAAAGCTTTCGTTTCAACGAACCTTTCATTGCCAAATTCAGGCGAAGCGTTCTTATCACTGCGTGATAAAGATAAAGCTCCTTTGTTACCGTACTTAAAACATTTAGATAAAATGGGGTACAAGTTCTCAGCGACTAAAGGAACAGCCGATTATTTAAAACAACAGGGTTTAAACTGTTTGATTTTAAATAAAGTTCACGAAGGACGTCCTCACTGTGTGGATCGTATTCGTTCAGGTCATGTTCAGTTTGTTATTAATACCACAGCGGGACGTCACGCGATCGAAGCTAGCTTCGCTATTCGCCGTGCTTGTATCGATTACAGTATTCCATGCTTAACGGAAAGTGACGCGGCAGAAGCGTTTGTTACAGCGTTGGAAAAATCACAAACAGGACACTTTGATGTCGGTCATTTGTAAAGTTAGCGGCGTTTCGAAATCGTTTAGACCGGATTTTTATAAAAAGCCGATTCAGGTTTTGAAAAGTATTAACTTTCAAATCAATGAAGGTCGATTCGTCGGTTTTATCGGTCCTAACGGAGCCGGTAAAACCACAACCATCAAATGCATGATGCAGTTTATTTTCCCAGACAAGGGCGATGTTTCTTTCTTCAATCAAAGTGATTTGATTGAAGCTAAAAGAAAAATTGGTTTCCTGCCAGAGCGTCCTTATTTTCAAGAGTTTTTATCAGCCATGGAGTTCTTACAGCTTCACTGGGATTTATCAGGTCTTAAATCAGCTGATTTTCAAAAGCGTGCGGATGAAGTTTTAGAGCAAGTGAAACTGACGCATGCTAGGCATAAAAAATTACGTGATTATTCTAAAGGGATGCTTCAAAGAATTGGTATTGCGCAAGCCTTGCTAGCCAGTCCTCAATTTTTAATTCTAGACGAGCCGATGTCGGGATTAGATCCTGACGGTCGAATTCTGATTAAAGATATTCTTAAAGGACTTAAAGAAAAGAAACTAACAGTTTTGATGAGTAGTCACTTGTTAGAGGATGTCGAAGAGTTATGTGATGATTTGATCATTCTTCACAAAGGTGAAACTTTGTTTAATGGTGCAATCAATGAATTCAAGCAGAATTCTGATTCACTGGAAGCGGCTTATAAGGCTTTCAAAGGTCAAATTGAAGAGGTTAATTACAACGCATGATCAGCTTAATTTACATTAATACTCAGGAATGGTTGCGACTTAAGTTTTTACAGGTCGTTTTCTTTTTATCTTTCGCTTACGTCTGTGTCAGTTATCTGTTGGGAACTTTAAGTTTCACTGAACAAGCTCGTATTAAGTTTGATTTAGGTTTAGCAGGAATGGAAATCACCACATTTTTAGTAGCGGCGTTTATTTCAACTCATGCTTTATACCGTGATATCGATCGCAAAACATTCCAAGTGATTTTAGCTCGTCCGATTGCGCGCTGGAATTTGTTAGTAGGCTACTTAGGAAGCTTGGTTGTCTTGAATGCGATTTTGATTGCTTTCTTAGGCGTAACGATGGTTTCGTTTTTTGATTTTGACGGGGACCTTGGAAGCAGTTTGTTTAACATAATAGTTATTATGGTCACGATTTTGTTAAAGTCTGTAGTGATTGGTGCTTTCGGTGCCATGATGAGTACCATTGCGCGTCCGATGTTTAGTTTAGTTTTTACCGTGTCTTATTGGATTCTGGCTTATTCGATCTCAGATATCGAATATTTCCTGCAAAAAGCTGATCTCAGTAGTTTGAATTTCGTGGTGACGGGCCTTAACTTTTTGGTTCCTCAGTTTTATACGTTTAACTGGAAAAGTTATTACTATATGAAGAATGGATTCTCATATGGTGAAATTATGTGGTCTTGGTTTCATTGTGCTGGATGGATTTTCTTATTATTATTTACAGCATCACTGTTAATAAGAAGGAAAGACATTGTCTGATTTAGATATTTTTTATACTGGCATGCTATTTTTATTCGGAGCCTGCTTCGGAAGCTTCGCCAATGCGATTATCTATCGTTTGCCGCTGGGGCAGTCGATTCTAGGGCGTAGTGCTTGCACAAAATGTAAAAAACAAATTCCTGGTTGGCACAATATTCCGCTGCTTTCTTACTTTATTCTTAAGGGAAAGTGTTCAAACTGTGCGGCTCCATTTTCAATTCGTTATCCTTTAGTTGAATTTTTAACAGCCATTTTGTTTGCGGCAGTTTATTTTTATTATGGTTGGTCGTGGACGACGGTTGAATACCTTATTTTGGTTTGGGCCTTAGTTGTTTGTAGTTTTATCGATCTAGATCACATGATTTTGCCAGATGTTTTTACTTTGAGTGGAATAGTGATCGGTTTATTAGGGGCTTTTCTCAATCCAGAACGTCAATTTATGGACGCTGTCTGGGGCGTGTTGTTCGGCGGCGGTATTTTGTGGGTGGTGGCTTACGTTTACTATCTTTTCACCGGGCGTGAAGGTTTAGGTGGCGGAGACATCAAACTTTTAGGTTGGCTTGGAGCTTTATTAGGTTGGAAAGCCATTCCATTTATCATTCTAACATCTTCCGTTTTTGGAACTGTGGTCGGTCTTTATCTTTCAAGAAATTCTGAAGACAAAATGAAAGCTGTTATTCCATTTGGACCCTTCATTGCCTTAGGCGCAGTCCTTTATATCTTAGGACTTAAGTCAGCTGGTCTTTGGTATGTAGATCTCTTCTTTCCCCCAATTCAATAGTTCTTCTTTTGACAGGACTCGTCTAAAGCCAGATAATTTAAGTTGCAACAGCTGGGGAGCGAATTAGCAACATGTTTTTTTCATCAAAGAAAGTAGTCGGAGTTGATCTCGGGTCAAGTTCGATTAAACTCGCACAGGTTTCAAAATCAAAAGGCGTAGCCTTACTGGATAACTTTGCCTTCGTGCAAACCCCGGCACAAACAATTAATAACGGTGATATTACTGATACTTACCTTTTGGGTGAGTCCGTTAAAATGTTATTTAAAGAACAAAAATTCACAAGTAAAAATGCCTGTATCGGAATGTGGGGATCGACTTCTATCGTGAAGAAAATTTCTATGCCGAAAGTGGATGCTAAATCGTTGAAAGAACAAATCAAATACGAAGCCCAGCAGTATCTTCCGTTTGATATTTCTCAAGTGACGATTGAATACCACGTACTTCCATTTTCTTCTTCGGCAGATCAGATGGATATTTTGATCGTTGCTGGTCAAAATGATTTGATCACAAAGTACATCGAAGTAGCTACTTATGGGAATTTAAAAACATCGATTATTGATGTGAGCAGTATTGCTTTGGCTAATATTTTTGAGTTCAACTACGGTAAATTAAATGAACCGGTAGGGTTATTTAATTTTGGATCGAACTCGACTCAGTTCGTCGTGGTATTCCAAGGTGAAATTTTATTCGCTCGTGATATTCCTGTGGGGGGCTTCCACTTTACAAATGAAATTTGTAAAAACATGGGTGTCACTTTGGAAGAGGCAGAATCGTTAAAATTATCTCATGTTCAAGGTGCGGAAACTCCTGAAAATACGCGTACTTTTATGAATATGGCTTTAGATCATGTCACAGAAGAGGTTCGCAACAGTATCGACTTCTATTCGGCGTCAGGTGGGGATTTTCAAATTTCTAAAGCTTTCTTTACCGGCGGTGCCAGCTTAACAGATGGTTTGATTGATCACTTGGCTGATGTGCTTAAAATTAATTTTGAAGTTCTGAATCCGCTTATTAAGGTGAAGGCGAATAATAAAAAATTCAGCCCTCAATACTTAGAGCAGATTTCTCCGTTCTTAGCGGTATCGCTTGGTTTAGCGTTACGCGAGGTAGGAGACAAATGATTAAGATTAACTTGTTAAATTCTTTTGCCGCCGGATCCTCTGAAAGCCTTCAGATGGCAGAGGAGATGGCTAGTATCAAAACCAACTTCCTTAAAAATATCTTTGTGATGATTTTAGGTGTTGCTGCTTTGTACGCTTATGAATTTGTGACTATTCCAGAATTACAAGCTCAACTAGCGACGATTCAAGCTGAAATTAATGAGGCCTCTACTTTTAATTTAAAAATGGACTCGTTAAAAAAAGAAATTGAGAAATACGAAAAAGACTTAAAACGTATTAATGGACAAACTGAGTTTTTACAAAAAGTTCAGAAAGAAAGATTATTATCTGTCGATTTGATTAATAAGATGCGTGATACGGTTAGCTCTAAAGTATGGTTGAATAGTATCGTAGTTAACGACACTTCGATTGAAATTAAGGGCGAGTCTGAGTCGATTAGTGATGTGAATGAGTTTAACGCGCGTTTGTCTGGAACGACTTATTTGAAAGATGTTTTAACAACATCGATTGAAAGAAAGTTGAACACGGCTAACAATTTCCAAATTCAAACATTTAACATCAGAGCCAGTTTTGTCGATGGTAAGCAATTACTTGATACAAGTGGTGGCGGAGAATTAGAGCGTGCACCAGAAAAACTTCCAGATACTCCTTCGGCGCCTCCTGCGGCGGCTGGTCAGGTAGGTCACTAGTGGGAGAAGTTTCGCCAATTCAAAAAATGATTAATATGATCGGTAGCATGTCGCTACCGCGTGTGGCTTTATTTGCCGGTATTCTAACCGTTGCTTATTACGCTACGTTTTACGATGGTGGAGACACGATTATCCAAGGTATTGAAGCGGCTAAAACCCAACTAGAAGCAGAAAATGCTAAAAAAATTGAAACGCAAAAAGTTTTGAAAAAAGAGCAACAGATGAAAGCGGACGTTGAACTTTTAGCTAAAAAATTCGAAGAGATTAAAGCTAAAATTCCGTTGGACTTTTTAGAATCTGATTTGCGTACGCTAGTTGACCACTATTCATCTCAGAATGGTTTGAGGACCACGCGTACCGACCGTCGTCAAATTACGATGAAAACAAATCAAAATAACCATGGAAATGAAAATTTGATCGAGCAAGTAGCTTTAGGTTACGAGTTCGAAGGATCGTATAATAATGTTTCGAAATTTGTTTCTGAAATTACAAATTTGGAAAAATTGATTAAAATCGGAGATTTTGAATTAACTACAGCGAATAGCAATAAGAAAACTAAAGATTTAACGTTTAAAGTAAATATTATTGGTTTCAAACAGTCTCTTGAGGCCATGAAGACTTCAGATAAAAAGGATGCTCCATGAAAATGATATGGATGTCTTTTTTAATTCTAGGTTTGATGGCGCAAGCTGCTTTGGCACAAGATCCAGAAGCAGCTCCTCCGGCAAATGTTCAGCAGGGAGCCGGACCGGATGATGAAGAAGCACCACTTCCACCACAATCTGTTCAGCCGACACATCGGCAGGTGAATCCAGCTAAGCAAGCTTTGGATGCAGTGGTCAACGAGCAAGATATGAATAACGGGATCAAGCAAATCGCCAATGGCTTAGGAGAGCGTGACCCGTTCCAGCGTCCTAAATATATTGATGATCTTGAATCGGATTTAAATAGAAACGCGAATTTAGACACTACTGAAGATGAGCGTGTCGAAGCCATTCGTCGTTGGCCGTTAAGAGATTACCGTGCGACGGCGATCATGTGGGATATTCAAAATCCTAAAGTGATGATCGTAGATCGTAAAGGAACATTACATTTATTAAAAAAGAATTACCGTATCGGAAATCGCAATGGGATTATCACGGCAATTAATGAAGGCGAAATCATCGTTACAGAGAATAAAATACCTGTAGTTATATCGATTGAGCCCGCCAGCGCGAAGTAGCACACGTCAGGAGGATTTGTGAAAACATTGAACCGAGTTTCAAAAAATTTGAGTCTTATTATTTTGCTAGCCGCATTTAGCTTTTCAATTTCTTGTACCAGCAAGAAAAAAGTGATCGATGATGACTTTGCTGTTGATAGTGCTGAAGCGGGATTTACGGATGCTGACTTAGCAGCAGATGGAAACCCAGATCAATCTGTCAATATTGCAGATGGCACAGATGAATTCGGCGAATTCGAAAGTGCTCCAGCAGCTAATAATCAAGCGGCCGCACCGACCGATGATACAACCAGTTTGGAAAATGAATTAAATAATATTTCAGATGCCCCGACGCCTCCTCCGGTAGTTGATGTGGCTCCTCCATCAGAAGCGCCGATTGCAGAAACGCCAATTCCAGATACGCAAATCGTAGAAGCTCCTCCAGCTCCGGTTGAGACTCCGGCGTCTGATCCGTCTGTGATTGCGAAAATCACGAATGTTCAGTACAAAGGAAATTCGAGCGGTGGAACAGTGATTATTAATTCAGATGCTCCGTTGGCTTACACAACGCGTGTGAACTCATCAACAAACCAAGTTGTGGTTGAAGTTCAAAATGCAGTAGTGCCAGGACACTTGAAGCGTCCATTAAATACAAAAGATATGTCGTCTTCAATTGGTAATGTTGATGTGTACCAAAAGAAAGATTCGAACATCGCTCGTTTCGTGATTCAATTACGTCCGAACTCTCCAGAGCCTTTAGTTCAACCAGAAGGAAATTCGTTATTAATCGTTGGAAGTTCAATGGATGGATCTGGTCCTAATCCTTCAGAAAGCACAATGGTGGCGGATAACAGCCATGCTTCAAGTCCAAGTAACAATGCAGAACTGAATGCCGAGATGTCTAAAGGCATTATGAATTCAGATGATTTAGAAGAGTTCTTAACTAACAACAATAAATTCTACGGAAAACCAATTTCGATTGAAACAACGAAAATGGATGTTCGTGATATATTAAAATTCATCTCTGAAGAGAGCGGCGTGAATATGATTTTCGACGATGATGTCGGTGGAGATTCAGCGTTAAAATTAAGAAAAGTTCCTTGGGATCAAGCTTTAGTGATTTTATTAAAATCAAAAAAACTAGGATACCGCAGACAGGGTTCGATCTTACGTATCGCCAAAATGGATAGCTTAATTCGTGAAGATGAAGCGGCTGTTAAATTAAAAGAATCAAAAGCGGTCGTTGAGCCATTGATCGTACGTAACTTTTCGATTAACTACGCAGACATCGATAAGCTTGAAACGAAAATCAAAGATTACATTAACGATGCTAAGCAAGGCGCAACTAATCGTGGCCGTGTAACGAGTGATACAAGAACTAACATGTTAATCGTTACAGAAACAGCGACGAAATTAGCTCAAGTTGAGCAGTTGTTAAAAGCACTAGATACACAACCCCAACAAGTTATGATCGAAGCGCGTATCATCGAGGCCAGTGATAAATACACGAAAACCATCGGTGGAAGTATAGGAGCTAATCGCGGTACAGTATCAGGTTCTGAGATTCTAGGCTTAACAACAGGTCGTACAGTAACAGGTACAGGAGCTGCTGGAGATCAATACTTGAGTCCTTCGTTGAATATCAGTCCAACAAAAGGTCAAACGGGATCATTTATCGGAAATATTTTCTTCGGTACTTTGGGATCATTCGGAAATCTTGATGCGCAATTAGCGTTAGATGAAATCGAAGATCGTATTAAGATTTTATCTTCACCGCGTGTGGCTGTCTTAACAAATACGACAGCAAACATCAATCAAGGTGGAACGATCATGCAAAAATCCACGTCACAAGCGACTACGGCCGGAGCACCTCCAGTTGAAACATACACACCAATCAAAATCGGTGTGACGTTAAAAGTAACGCCACAGATTTCTAACATCGGAACAGTACGCTTAAAGCTTGATGTATCAAGAACCTCATCAGCCGGCGGTGACGACGGAGCAACCGATGATCGTAGCGTAACAACCGAAGTGATCGTAAAAAGCGGTGACACAGCGGTTATCGGTGGTGTGTTCCAGTCGGATATCATCAAATCGAAACAAGGCGTGCCGGGTTTAAAAGACGTTCCTATCTTAGGAACATTCTTCAAAGGTCAGTCTGAAGTGAATAATAAAACAGAGTTGATGATCTTCGTAACCCCGAAAGTGATTCCCTTGTTGAATCAAGTTTTCAAAGCCGAAGGCGATTCAGGAACTTCGGCTCAGTAGTTTAATAAGATAAGTAGATAAAGAAAAGGCGATGAAGAAATTCATCGCCTTTTTTGTTTTTAGCGTTATGGAAAATATTAATACTTCAATTCAACTGAAGCATTCGGTCCCGTGATCGTTAGCACTTCGGCCTGTGATTCAGTTTGCGCTGTAGGAACCGAGAATTCGATCTTATACGGCGTCGCAAAGCGGTTGTGGTGAGGGTAAAGTGATTCAAGGTCAGCTAACATCGTTTTGATTTTTGTCGCTTTACCTTCGTAACGTTGGCCGCCCACGTCTAAGTAGATTTTCCAAATCGGTTTTAAAGCTGTTAAGTTGTTGTGGTTTCTTTCGGGCGTATAAAAGCTTAAGAAGAAAATCGTTTTTGTTGCGATTTCAGTCATCGCTTTGTTTTTTTCTTCTTGGAAAAGGGTCGCATTCCATTGGTAGATTTGAGCTGATCGCGAAAGCATAGCTTCCGTCATTTTTGTATCCATTTTGGTTGCGTGCACATTTAATTGATTGGCTAAGCCATTGTAAGATTCAATATTTTGTGTATTTTTCTCAACTAAGTTTTCGTATGAATTGACGTTCACAGAAGGCACGCCCTCTTTGGTTTCTGGCGTCGACGCGCACGAGAGGAAATTCAAAGTTAAAAGTGAAATGATTAATAGTTTATTCATACAAACCCTTCCTGAGGTTTTTATTTAATGTGCTCTTTAAGAAAGTCAGCTACAGCTTTGAACACTTCTTCGCGGCACGTATCATTGTAAAGCTCATGTTTCGCGCCTTCAATCATTTTCAATCTTTTGTCGCTGGACCCGATCGATTCGAAGAATTCAAGCGCATCTTTAGTTGAAATAATCGGGTCGTGGTCTGAAATGTTCAAGAAAGTCGGAAGAGTGATGTCTGGACCACGGCTTTTGATCTTTTCCACTTCACGTTTGATTCCTAAGAAAACACCTGTAGATATTTTATCGTGACGGTAAAGATCTTTTTCGTATTCACTGATAACAGCTAAATCACGAGTTAAGCGATCGAACTTGATTTCGTTTCCTAGAGTTAATTTGGGAATAAATCGGTTCACTAGATCGGCCGCTGAAGATTTCCAAACAGGAACTGGTAATTCTAAGCCGAATAATGGAGAGCTGAGGACTTGAGCTGCAAATTCCGTGTATTTCTTTTCCACTAAAGCACAGCTTTGGATCAACCCACCCATCGAGTGGCCTAGAATGAAAATGGGTTTATTTTTTACAAGTGGAAGATTTAAGGCTTCTTCAATAAAGCAGTCGTAATCTAAAACATAATTATCAAAATCAGCGGCGTAACCACGTAAACCATCTGATTTTCCATGCCCGCGAAGATCCCAACCGATAAAGTTTAAATCTAAATGCTGCGACAACCCTTCGACTAAGCGAAGATACGCGTCTGAGTGTTCAGCTTGTCCGTGAGTGATGAGGACTGTAGCTTTGGCTTTTGGGTTTTCCCATGTTTGTAAGAAAAGTTTCGTTTTATCAAAGCCTTTAAAAAATTTTTCAGCGCGAGTAAGCATTATAAAATTCCTCGTAGTAAAATAGTATTGTGTGGTTCCGTTGAGGTGGGTTGATTTTCAGGAGGGTAATCTAATGAGTAATGAATGCCGATAGATTGCTTGCGTTTCAGCGCGCATTGAACCGTCAAATCCGCTACTATAGCGATGTTGCGAAGCTCTAAGATGTCGCTATGAATCTTCATGTGCGAGTAATATTCTTTCACTTCTTCTAAAATATTTTTCATGCGATGTTGTGCGCGTTCTAAACGTTTAGTTGAGCGAACAATGCCTACGTAATTCCACATCATGCGACGAATTTCATCCCACATGTGTGTAATCACGATCATTTCATCGGAATTAGTTTGTTCCGGTTTTTTCCATGGTTTTGGTTTTTTAGTTAATTTGAAAGACGCTTCGGTTTCAGCCCAATGTTTTTGAATTTCTTTTGAAGCATTGTGAGACATGGCCAAGCATTCAAGTAAAGAATTTGAAGCTAAGCGGTTGGCTCCGTGTAATCCAGTGCAAGAAACTTCGCCGATGGCGTAAAGCCCTTCTAGATCCGTTTTTCCATTGATATCGGCTAGAACTCCGCCACATAAATAGTGAGCGGCTGGAACCACTGGGATCGGTTGTTTTGTGATATCAATTCCGAATTCTAAACATTTGCTATAGATCGTCGGGAAGTGAGTTTTGATAAAATCCGCTGGTTTGTGAGTGATATCTAAGTACACGCACACCGCTCCTGATTTTTTCATTTCCGCATCAATGCTTCGAGCGACAATATCGCGTGGAGCTAAAGATCCCATGGGATGATATTTTTTCATGAACGGAGTTCCGTCAGCTGTGACGAGTTCTCCGCCTTCGCCACGCATGGCTTCGGTGATCAAGAAATTTCGCGAGTCATTGTGGTAAAGACAAGTCGGGTGGAACTGCATGAATTCTAAATTAGCTACGCGAGCTCCGGCTCGGTAAGCCATGGCGATGCCGTCTCCGGTTGCTCCACTCCAGTTTGAAGTATAGAGATAAACTTTTCCTGCTCCGCCTGTAGCTAAAATAGTGGTTTTCGCTGAGAACACGTTAACTTGGTTCGTGATTTTATCTAATGCGTAAACGCCGATAATCTGACTTTTGCCAATGAAAGTTGGGTCGGCTTGTTTGTTCACAATCAAGTCTATGGCAAAAGTATTTTCAAAAACGGTGATATTGGGGTGTTCACTCACTTTTTGTAAAAGTTTACGCTGAATTTCGGCTCCGGTTTGGTCTTCGAAGTGGAAAATGCGTCGAGCCGAGTGTCCACCTTCGCGCGTGATGTCTTGGTCGAACTGAACGCCCCATTTTTTAAGATCCTGGATGCGTTCCGGAGCTTGGTTAACTACGTTTCGCACCGCTTCAATGTCATTAAGGCCCGCTCCTGCGGTCATTGTATCTTGAATATGTGATTCAAAACTGTCGGTGGTATCGGAAACAGCTGCAATTCCACCTTGGGCCATCGCACTATTGGCCATTTTGATCGAATCTTTGGTCATCAGAGTGATTTTGATTTTCTGAGAGGAGAAATCGTCGGCTATTTTGAGTGCCTGACTGAGGGCCGCGAGGCCGGAACCGATAATTAAAATATCACATTCGTGCGTGTTTGTGTGCATCCATACAAAATAAGCAAATACTTCAAAAAAATCAAACTGATAAGTTGATTATAGAGTGAAAACAAAATTACAATAGTGATGAGCCAGGATGCAAACAAGGATGTACAGCTAGATGAAGTCAAAAACAATACACGCGATTATTGGGGCAATTGTATTAATTGTCGTCGTGGTTGTGTGGAAATTGAATAGTTATTATAAACAGGAAAAGTCAGCTTTTGTCGAAGGGCAAATTCATCAGCAGACCATCACATTGAAGACTTCGATCTCAAGTCAAATCGCTCAGCTTAAAAATATTATCTCTTCGTATCAAGGTCATGTCGATGAAAGTAAAATCAACTGGGTTCAAATCAATCCGTTCTTTGCTTTGGCTCAATTGGATATTGCAGCGAACGGAACTTACACAGTTAAAAATCTTTACGTCAAATCAGGAACGCCAGCTGATAATTGGTCGAAGGATTATTTACAAAAAGCTTTGGCGTACAGTTTGTTTTCAAACAAAGACATTCACGGCCAGCTTTTTCAAAATCAAGCCGGGGAAAAATTTTTATCCCTGATGTTCTCTGATGAAAAAATTCAGAACACGCGCCAAGCCGTTGTTTTGGTTGGGGATGCTACCTACTTCCAGAAGTATTTTGATACAGTTCGTAGTGCTAAAAGCACAAACTTGTTGATGACGTCAGACAATGTGGTTGTGGGGCATACGCAATCAGATTACATTGCTACAAAATCGCAAGAGGCTAAATTAAGCCAATCGAAATATTTCATGGACCGCGACGAAATCAGATCGTCGAATTTCTTTATCATGTCCTATGCGCCGAAACTTTCTAAAAATGAATTCTTAGCTATTCCGCTTTTTGTTCTTATTTTTGTTTTCGGTTTTGCATTTTTAATTATTGGAATTTTATTGTACGTATTAAAGCCGATCGAAAACGAACAGCGTAAGGCTGATATCTTCAAAAAAGTATTTGATGAAGTTCAGCAGCCAAGAGCAGCCGCTCCAGCGCCGCCAGCACCTACTTCGCAGTTTGTAACGCGTACGCCGTCGGAGGCAGCGCATGCGCTTAAGAATTTTAATTTAGATGGCTTCCCACGTGCTGAAGATGCTGATCATGATCAAGAGATAAATGTAGACGATGTTTTAGCTGAAATTCCACTGCAAGAAAAAATTGAACGCGAAGTGAGGCAAGAATCTTCTTCGGTTTTTGAACAGGTTGGTAAAAAGAAGATGGCTCTGGGTGAAGTCGTTGATTTAGCTTTATCGGGACTTTCTTCTCAAATTGAATCCAGCAGTGTATACATCAGCAAGCAATACGAATCTGAAAAGCAATATGAATTCGATGTAGATCGCTTCCGTAAAGCTATTGAGAATTTAATTTTAAATTCGATCGAAGCTCATGCGAAAAACATTACGATTAAGATTTACAATGATCACAGTGAATCAAATCATCCGGTGAATTTGGATATCATCGATGACGGTCGTGGTATCGAGCCTGGAACGGCCGATAAGATCTGGCAGCCGTTCTACGGCACAAAAGATAAATTAAAACACAAAGGTTTAGGTTTATCTGAAGCCCTAAGTGTTGTTCGTCGTTATGGAGCGGATGTACGCGTATTACAAAATCCAGCGGCTTCTGGCGTTATGATCCGAATTGAAATGGATGCCGAGTTAAGACGTTTGCATCAAGGTCAGCGCGCAGGAGATGCTGAAGTAGCTGAGAATACCATGGTTCCAACGGGAACGAGCTTTGTGATCGATGGATCCAACGCAGAGATTGATATTGATGCGATTTTAAATTTACGCGATGAAGATGAGTCGATTGAATCAGAGAAACCATCTCTGCCACCAGTACCACCTAAGGTTGATTTAGAAAAAGAGTTTACCACAACACAGTTTAAGATAGATGAAAAGGTCAACGTTGTAGCCCAGCCTGAAATTAAAATCGATAGAACGGCCAAGACCATAGATAACTTTTCCGTCAAAGTACGTAAGCCAGGACGAACATGAATGTAAAAGATATTGCACAAGACTTTAATATTTATGTTTTCTCGCAAGATGTGAATCTGGGCGTGGATGTTAAGCTCAATTTAAAAAATAAAAACTACCAGGCCGACTTGTTTTCAAATCATGATGATTTGTTAACTCAGTTTGCTTTAAGCCCATCGCACATCGTAATTTTAGATATAGCTTCATTAATTATTCCTGTGCATGAAATGTTCGAACGTTTGTTGAAAATTTCTAACGAAGTTCGCATTCTCATTATTTCTCCTCCAGCCAACTTGACCGATCTTTCAAGTTATACTGATTACAATATGTACGGGGCTTTTAGTAAGAACGATACCAATGTCGCTCATTACATCTGTAATGCCTGTGATTTAATTACTGAATCGCTTTATCGTCTTTATCAGAATGAGCATGTGCTAGAGCTTTATCAAAATGAAAAGAAACAGCACGAAGAAGCAGTGGCCACTTTAGAAAAGGAACGCGCCAGTACGGCGGTTCGTCCTTATCAAATTCGTATTGCAGAATACAAGTCCTGCCAATCGAAAGAAGAGTTATTGGATGTTTTTTACAAACAAACGACTTCGCAAAGCTGGGTGTATTTAAAATTTATTCCGACGATCGAAACATTTATCAGTGTTTCAAATCATCAAGTTCCAGAACAATGGGTTGAAGGATTGTCTTATAAAGTTCCGGCTTCGAATAAAAACTTTATGGAACAAATTTTCCAAGGTACTCTTCCTGAATCTTTTGAGCGTTATTTAATTAATAAGTTTAATGTGAAGCAAATTAAATTTATTCCATTGATTATCAAAAACCAAATTGAAGGCTTGATGATTTCCACGCAGGACATTACAGCGGATTCAGCTGAAGACTTTTCTTTAATGAGCTTGGTCTACACTAATTTGGTGTACGAGTCTCAGCCGAAACATATGGATGTCGAAGATCAGTTAACTGGTTTCTACAATCAATTGTTTTACAAGCGAGTTTTGGAAAAGGAAATTGATCGTTCAAAAAGAACGATGTCGCCATTGTCGGTCGTTAAGATCAGTATCGATAAATTCATTGAGATGGAAACAGCTATGGGAAAACCTGTGGTTGACGATATCATTAAAAAAGTTGCGGCCTTGATTAAGCAAACGAGCCGTCTACCAGATTACATCTGTCGTACAGCGGATAATGAGTTTTCGTTGTTGCTGGTGAATTGCGGGCGAAAAGGAGCGGTGATTCGTTCTGAACGTTTACGTGATACTTTACACAAAGAGAATTATATCATGGCGGGGATTCGCGTATCGATCAGTCAAGGTATCAGTGAATATCCTACGTTGGCGGCGGACGGGCCGGCCTTAGATGTATCTGCCGAAAAAGCTTTAAAATTTATTGCGAGTAAAGGCGGAGATAAAATTTGTTTATCGAAAGCTCAATCAGAACATCAACCGGATTTTACGGTGAATGAATGATGAAGAATTTTCGCCCTACCTTTGCTGAAATCCACTTGAAGAATTTGGATTATAATTTAGCCAGCATTATGGATTTGGCGGGAAATTCTCGTTTTGTTTGTCCCATGATTAAAGCCAATGCCTATGGTCACGGAGCTGTGCCTATCGCTCAGCGTATTTTGAAAAATGCACAGTTGCCTTTAGGTGTAGCGTTGATCGAAGAAGCTTTAGAGTTAAGAGTCGCGGGGATTAAGTCTGAAGTTCTTGTTTTTGGTGGATTTAGTCAAAACGGCGCAAAGCAAATCATTGATGCGAAATTGACACCTATTGTGAGTCAATTTGAACAATTAGAAATTTTAAAGAATGCAGTATCAGATTCAATTGATATTCATATCAAGTTTAATACAGGTATGAATCGTTTAGGTTTTAACATTGATGAAGCGGATAAAATTATTTCATTTTTAAAAGCGCATTCTAAAATAAAAGTAAAAGGTATTTTGTCTCACCTTCACTCTTCACACTTAGCTCATCAAGAAAACTCGGTTTCTTCTCAGCAAGCTAGACAGATGTTGCAGATGATTAATCAATTTAAAGATTTTGGTGTTCAGGCTCATTTGTTAAATTCGGATGCGATAGTTAACTTAGCACATTTGAAAAATCAACCACAGCATTTTTTAAATCATTACAACTGGGGGTTCAGACCGGGAATCATGTTGTATGGTTATCGTACGAATGAAATTCAAAGTCCGATTAAAATTAAACCGCTGATGTCTTTGAAATCACATATCTCTGATGTTCGTACAGTGAAAAAAGGTGAAGTGGTTTCTTACAATGCGACATGGACCGCTGTGCGTGAGTCTCAAGTTGCGATTGTTCCGATTGGGTACGCAGATGGCGTTCATCGTTTATTATCAAGTCGTGCTTACGTTTTTGTTAAAAATACGAAAGTTCCCATCATCGGGCGAATTTGTATGGATTTTTTAATGTTAGATGTAACAGATATTTCAACGACAGATTTAAAACAGGCTGAAGTGGTCTTCTTTGACGATCAATCTCAGGGAGCCGATGTTTTGGCTCAAGCCGCTGAAACAATTTCCTACGAGATCTTAACTTCGGTCAGTTCTCGTGTACCACGTCGCTATGTCGACAATGGAGTGCAGTCATGAATTTCGTAGACATCATTGGTGGAAAAATTCAAAGAGCCATTTCTAAAGTTGGCGATATTGTTTTATTCGGCTATCAAAGTTTAGCCTTAACTTTCGCAACACCTTATCGTTACAACGAGATCATTCGACATATGGAGTTCGTCGGTAATCAGTCAGTTGGTATCATTTCTTTAACTAGTGTCTTTACCGGTTTAGCTTTATCCTTCCAAGTTTATTTAGGATTTAAATTAGTTAATGCCGTCAATCTTGTGGGGCCAACTGTAGCCCTAGGTATTACACGCGAACTGGGCCCCGTATTAACAGGCTTGATCGTTTCGGCTCGTGCCGGAGGAGCCATGGCTGCGCGTTTGGGAACCATGCGCGTGAATGAGCAAATGGATGCGCTTGATGTGATGGGGGTAAATACCAAACAGTATTTAATTGCTCCGCGGATTGTGGCGGCTGCTTTATGTATGCCGTTATTGACAGCGTTATTTGACTTCATGGCGATGTTTGGCTCTTGGGTTTTGTGTACGAAGATTGTTGGCTTAGATCAAGCGGTGTTCTTTGAAAAAATTCGTCAAACGGTGGAAGTGCATCACATCAACGAAGGATTATTTAAATCGTTTATCTTCGGAATCATGTTTGCCGTGATTTGTACGTATCAAGGATTCAATACCACAGGCGGCGCTAAAGGCGTTGGTGAAGCGACTAACAAAGGTGTTGTCATCAGTATGGTCGGAATTATTATTGTCGATTATTTCTTAATGAACATTATCCGTATTCTTTACGTGACGATGGGGATTGTAAAATGAGTGAATATTCAATTGAACTCAATGATGTTAAAAAAAGTTTTGATGGAAAAGAATTTGTTCTTAAAGGCATCGATCTTAAAATTCACCGCGGTAGTTTGACCGCCGTGATTGGTTTTTCAGGAACGGGAAAGAGTGTGTTGTTAAAACATATTTTAGGTTTATATCGTCCTACCTCTGGCGACGTCCACGTTTTAGGAAATGATCTTTCGCAAATGAGCGATAATGAACTGACGCAGTTTCGTTGTAAGTACGGTGTCCTTTTCCAAAGTGCCGCACTTTTCGATGATATGACCGTTTTAGAAAATGTGATGTTTCCATTAGAAGAGCATCGCCGTCAGCTCAGTAAAGAGCAGATGGTTCAGATCGCTTATAAGAAGTTAAAAATGGTGGGATTGGATGAGAAGCATTACGGAAAATTACCGAGTCAAATCTCGGGCGGGATGCAGAAAAGAACGGGTTTAGCTCGTGCGCTGGCCTTAGATCCAGAAATCCTAATCTACGATGAACCGACCACAGGTTTAGATCCCATTCTGACTGAAATGGTAGATAATTTAATAGTAGAAACACATAAATTAAGCGGGGGAGCTACGTCTGTGATGGTATCGCATGATTTGGCGGCTGCCTTTCGAATTGCTGACTTTATTGTGATGTTAGATGCCGGAAAAGTTTTATTGTCAGGTACGGCAGAAGATTTTTTTAATAGTGAAATTGAACTGGTTAAACGCTTCGTGAATAAAGGGATGAAACATCAATGAAATTCTTCAACGCAATTGAATTCAAAGTCGGAGCATTAGTCGTCATCATTGGTGGATTGATTGCCTTCATGTCGATGCAAGTCAGTGATGACCCAAGTTACATGGGTCGTTCTAAAAAAGCTTGGTTCTTATTACCGAATGCCAGTGGATTAATTAAAGGGTCAGCTATTCGTTCAGCCGGCATTCCGGTTGGTGTGATTAAAGATATTCGTCTTCAAGATGGACAAGCTCGTTTAGATATTACAGTTAAATCTGATGTTGGTTTAACTCGCTCGGCGTCAGTGGAAATTAAAGCCAATGGTATCTTGGGTGATAAATACATCGAAGTAAATCCAGGTATGTCATCGGATCCTGAATTGGAAGATGGCGGCCAAATCTTGAATGTGAAAAAAGGCGGAGGGCTTGATGATGTTATGACTCAAGTGTCAGATATCGCCGGATCTTTAAAAGAAGTGGCTAAGAACTTAAATGAAGCTACAGCTAAAAATGGAACGGATGCCCATGTCTTAGGTCGTATCGTTTTAAATGTTGAAAAATTAACAGCCAACTTAGCGCAGATGACTGACGAAAATAAAGAGCAGATCAAAGAGATCGTAGCTCAAGTTAATTCGATAACAAAAACTGTCGATGAATTAGTCAATGATGAATCAGAACAAGGATTTAAAAATACTTGGAAGCGATCAATGGCTCGTATCGACAATTCATTGAAAAATATCGAAGACATCACAGGTAAAATTAATCGTGGAGAAGGTACGATCGGAAAGCTTGTTTCGGATGAAAAAATGGCTGAAGAAGTTTCCGCAGCCGTGGAAGGTATCGGCGGTATGATCGATACAGCTAATCGTGTAACGACAGCGATTGATTTTAATGGTTACTACTTAGATAACGTAGGCTACACGAAATCTTCAGTTGGTATTCAAATTCAACCAGGTTTAGATCGTTACTACTACTTAGGTTTAATTACAGATCCAGCTGGGGTCGTAGACAAAACAAATACGAAAACTATTACGTCGGGCGGACAAACTGAATACGACGAAATTAAAACTTATAAAAGTAAAACGAAGTTCACAGCTTTCTTTGCTAAAAACTTCTATGACTTCTCGTTGCGTGGTGGTTTGATGGAAGATACTGGCGGAGTAGGACTTGACTATAAATTTCTACCAAGTCGCCGCGCTATGGTTTCGGTAGATGCTTACGACTTCAGTACGATGCAATTACGTGCTAATATCAGCTACCGCTTTAAATACGGTCTTTATGTTATGGCCGGGTACAACGATATGATGAATAAGAAGGATGCTCAGTCGGCTTATGCCGGTGCCGGGTTCTTCTTAACTAATGATGACCTTAAACTTTTATTAACGAAATCTCCGTTCTAATATGAGTGTAAAGAATAAGTGGCTTATTAAATCAGATTATAAAATTCTCGGACCTTACTCTTACGAGCAGGTAGAGGATCTGATTATGAAAAGACAAATTTCTTTAATCGATGAAATTCGTGATATGGATTTGCGTTGGTCTTATGTGCGCGAAGTTCCTGAGTTTAAACCGTTAGTGGACGCCGTTCGCGAAGAGATTGATAAAAAATCTGAGATGACTCAGACGATACAAACAGCGGTGACATCTCAAAGAACAACTACGACGGTAGAGACGTTGGGAACGGTGACGGGATCAAAACGTTTAGATTTCAGTCAAGTGGAGCTTCCAGGTCAACCACCATTAGAAAATCCAGCTCCTGATTTAAATACAGAACTTCCAAAAAAAGAAATTAATCGAAAAATATCAACAGCTCCGTCATTTGATAATGTCATGGTGGATACGAAACCAAAACTGTCTTTAAAGTTAAAAGGCTTAGTGGCCGGTGCTGTTCTAGTTATTTGTGCGGGAGCTGGTTGGTATTTCTATACGAACTCAAGTCATAGCAAGAATGAAAGAAATATTTTCCATCAAATTAGAAAATATAATCTTTATGCTCAGGATGAGAAAAGTATCGAGCTTTTCAAAAAGTTACCTTTATCTTCTCAAGATAAAATCGTGGTAGATATTATTCCATTATGGTTAAAACTTGAAGCCGCTGGAGCTTTGAATTCAAGTCGAATGTTGGACTTGATGACTAAGGGAAAGGTGATTGGCAATGAACGTAAATCACAATACCAATTAGTTAAGTTTAACAAGGCCTTCAATTTAGGTGATATTCAAAATGCGCGAGACTCATTAGTCAAAGCGATTGATTTAGATCCATCGGCTGTCGATGTTAAAGAAAATGATGCCATCCTTTCTTTTGCACAGAAAAAATATGCAGATTCAGCGCGTATTTTTAAAAATTTATATGATCTTTCAAGCCAAGGTCGTTATTTGTATGGATACGTTTTAAGTCAAATTAGTGCAAAGTCATTAAATGGCCCTGTGGTTTTCCAGCTTCTCGATAATCATATCAAAAATCGTGTCGACTTTAATAAAGAGCTCTTATTCCTTCAGGTTTACATGATTAAAAAAGACTTGGTAGGTCACCAAGATCTTTACCGTGATCGATTCGCGGCCCTTGTAGATTTTCCTCACCAGATGACTAAGTATTTTAAATTAAGTAGCCTTGTGAATCGCACGAGCTATAACTGGGAAGATCTCGAAGCTTTAAGACAAGAGATTGTTCCTTTGATGGATAATCGTGACGTCGCTTTATTGAATATTAATTTCTACTTAGAAAAAGGTGATCTAGTTCAAGCTCAGGAAGTTTATCATAAAAATCAAAACATTCTGAGTGAGAATGATCGTTATAATTTAGATGTGGCGATTAACTTCTTTAAGAAAACTTACCAACCTGTGTTAAATCTTTCGACCGCAGGAAAAACACAGTCTTTGGCTACAAAGCTGTACATGTTAATGATGCACGATGAAAGTAAGAGCAATAATTCAACGATCATGCAGTATATTAATTTACTTATGAAAGATAAGCAGTTATTTGGTAACTGGGCTCAGCTTATGACTGCGAAAATGCCGGAAGATAAAGAACAAATGAAGACGATCGTCAACAGTGACCGTTTGTATTCAAATGATTTTCTTCCTTACTTAGAGTTTAAGGCTATGGCGAATAATGACTAAGCAGGTTTTATTCTCAAGTTTATTGAGTCTTTTAGTTTTGTCAGGTTGTCATTTTGCTCAAAGCCACGATGTTCATTATACAGATGTAAAAATTGAAGCTCGTGCCGAAGACTTTAAAGTTCCTAAAAAAATATTTGATCAAATCGAAACCGAGCTAGTCGGCAGTGCTTCTGTTCAATCCGTGTATTTATTAGCTCCTATACAGGCTGTTTTATTTTCTGAAAGCAACGCTGTTCTGAAGGATAATCCGGCTCGTATTACATTTCCCAATGGGGGAGGAAAGCTGGATTTGGCTAATTACGTTTCAGGTCAAGGGTCATTTTATCTCAGTTTTCCAAAAGAGCAGTTTGATTCGTTACCAGCCTTGGAAAAACTTTATTTTATCAGCGACAGTTCTAAAAAGAAAATTGAAGAAGAAGAGTTTGGTTTAGGCTGCGGAAAATTTGTTGATATTAAAAAGCAATTTGAATCATTACAGAAAAAAGATTTCTTGAAGTTGAATACGACGGATTTACGTTATTTGTACGTCGTTTCTGGATATTACATTTTTGTATTTAAGAATAATAATCAAATTTACTTAACGCATCTTCATGTGACTGACAGTCGTTATCCAGATAATTTTTGCTCTTCACTTTATAAACAGTAAGGATAAATATGAGTTCACAAACTACTATCATCCCTGTGAAAAATTTAATGGATAAAGACCCTGTGATCGACCGTGTGTTTATTGTGAAAGATAAACACATTGGAACAGGTAAAAATGGAAAGATCTTTTTAACCGCGCTATTGGCTGATAAAACTGGTCAATTAGATGCGCGTCTTTGGGACAATGTGGATACGATCAGTGGGCTTTTTGAAATTGGTGATCTCGTTAAAGTCAAAGGCGTTGTTCAAATCTACAATCAGAAAAAACAATTTGTTATCCACCGCTTAGAAAATGCGGCGGATATGAATTTAAATAAAGAAGACTACATCCTAGAGACTGAAAAAATTGATACATCTGTGTTATTAATTAAGTTATTAAGCTTCGTAGATAAAATTCAAGCTCCGCCAATTAAACAGCTGTGCTTGGACTGTTTAAATGATGAAGAAATTAAATCGAAACTATTGGTCGCTCCAGCGGCGAAAACAGTTCATCACGCCAAGCGTGGGGGATTGCTTCAGCATATCGTATCCATCTGTCAAATCATGGATTTCATGGGAAATCATTATAGCTTTTTAAATAAAGATCTTTTGATGTTTGGTGCTTTATTCCATGATTTAGGAAAAATTTGGGAATTAGATATTACTTCGCATGATCAAATTTATTATACCGAAAAAGGTCAGCTTTTAGGTCACATGAATTTAGCTTGTGAGCTGATTGATAAAAAGACGTCTAAAATTTTAGGTTTTCCTGAAGATCTTAAAACTATTTTAAAACATATTATTTTATCACATCACGGGAAAATTGAATATGGATCTCCGAAGCTTCCTATGTTCCCCGAAGCGATGGTGATTGCCATGGTCGATGAATTTGACTCGAAAGTGGACCAAGTTTTTAATTTTGTCTCGCAAGAACGTCAAAGCGGCGAGAAGTGGTCACGTTACAGTGAATTCTTAGAGCGTTATTTCTATCTCGAAGAATTAAAAGGAAAGTGGACTTAATGTTAGAATTTTTAAAAGCGTATAAAAACTACGATCCGGCGGCGAAATCTTTATTCGAAATCTTTTTCCTTTATCCGGGACCGCGTGCGTTGTTTATTCATCGTATTGCGCATTTCCTTTATAGCATTAGGTTGTTTTTTATCGCTCGTTTAGTGGCGGATATTTCTCGTACGATTACTGGTATTGAAATTCATCCTGGGGCACAGATTGGTCAACGTCTGGTGATTGATCACGGCGTAGGTTGTGTGATCGGTGAAACAGCGATTATTGGTGATGATTGTATTATCTTCCACGGAGTGACTTTAGGTGGAGTGAAGTTTGATCCCGTTAAGCGTCATCCCACTGTTGGTAATAATGTTTTAATTGGAACAGGAGCGAAAGTTCTGGGACCTATCACCATTGGTGACCGTAGTAAGATTGGAGCAAACTCTGTGGTGATGAAAGATTTGCCGCCAGATTCAGTGATCGTAGCGGCTAGATCAGAATTACTTACAAAAAGTTAGAGTCTTAGTGATCGCTGAGATTCCTGGTATTTGTGTGTATTTACCACCGATTTTTAAAACCGCCCAGTAAACACCACTTGTTAAACCAATAGCGCGTTTATTTTTTAACTGGCGCGCCATAATTTTAATTCCGCAGCGTAAATTATTTTTTGGATCAAAAATTGTTTTCTTTGGATCTGTATCTGATAACAATTTATCTTTCGACCAATCAAATCCACAGTCTAAGTTGTAACTGCTTTCATCTTGATAAGATAATTGAAGTAAACCTTCGCTGGCCACTTGGCGTCCCGTATAAGGATCGATACCCATCGTTGTTTCTACCATACGTGAAGTTGGCTTCCAAGCACTCTCATATTTTGCGACAGCAGCGAAAAGTTGTCCCCAGAAATTCAAACGTTGATTGTCATTCAGTGAGCGGTACTTCGGACAATAAGTTTCAACGTCATCGGCCACGTTCTGTCCTAGCATCTGAGGCTCTTCTGTTTTAATAATATTGTAAATATGTTGTGACCAAGTAGCTGACCCTGAAACTTTAGCCTCCCAAGCTAACGGCTCAGGTTTGTAAGACGGAGGATTGGTTACGACAGGAGGTTCGTCAACCGGAGGTACTTCAGTCGAGGGTCCCTCGGGAGTTCCGGCGGCGCCGTTGCTACCATCCATTGAGTTGTAGTTGGCAGAAGTGAATCCCGATTTTGCGCAGGACCAAAGACTTATTAAGATTAGGCTTAGGGCTAGTGTTCTCATACAAGTGTTTTCGGGCGGAACCCAAGAACACTTGATTGTTTTTTATTTCGTTAAAAGTTTGATCAGTTTTTTGATGATTAGTTTTTCGTTTTCACAGGTCTTAGTCAGCTTTGTTAGCCAGCTTCTCGTTATAAGCTAATAATAGCACGCCACCTTTGATTTTAGGCTTAAGCAATTTCCAGTCATTAGCGTTCATTGCCGGGCAGCCATGGCTACGACCGATGTGACCTTGAGAGTTGGCTATACCTTCAGATACATAGTTTGCAGCGTGCATAACGATGTCGCGAGCCATAGCGTTTGAATTCGTTTTACTTAAACCGTGCAACCGAACTGATTCGCCGTGTTTACCAACGTAAGTTCCTGCTGACATATAAAGACCTAAAGAGCTTTTGTGTGATCCATCTTGATTCGAGAAAGACTCAGCGTAACCATTGTGATTAACATCTGAACCCATACCGTGAGTCACTAAAAATTTAGAGATATTACCTGTTGTTAAGTTCACAACAAATAATCTTTCGTCCGCCGAAGAAAGTGAGAAGTCGATAAACATCACATAGTTTTTATTTCCAGCAACGCCAGCACCTTGCTTATCTGCAAAGTCTTTTGCTTCTTGGTTAGCTGCGTTTTTTAAAGCATCGTAATTTTTGAAACGAGCGATCATGATATCATATTGTGTACGAGAGATACCGGCTTCAATTGCTTTCGCTTTTAAATCCAGAAGTGTGTAAGCCTGAGCAGTTGTTAATTGAGTAGCTAAAACAACAAAGGCAAATAAACTTATAATGCGTTTCATATAAATCTCCTAACATAATCTAGTGCGAGACTCGTACCAATTTGATACGCGTATATTGGTTATAAGTTAGATTTTAAAGCATTTTAGGTGTTCGTCTACGCAAGAATCGCGCGGTTGGAACAAAATCTGTTACTTCGCAAAAAACATCAACACACAAAACGTTCTTTCTTCAGTAAGCTATTTTTGAGTTTTAACAAAAAAGTTTTTCTTATCATTGATTAATTGATTTAAAGGATTTAAATCAATTTCTTCGTTGTTTACTGCTGCTTTAAATAATTTTACTTTTTCTACGCGGGCTTTGTATGAGAGTTCGCTATCTATTTCTGGATTAAAATTTAAAGACGAAGATATTGGAATAATAATAGGGGCATGACCTCCGTTTTTTGCCAGTATCAATTTTGCGTAGCCTTTAGCTACTTTTTTGTAGTGCCATATTGCATTTTCAACTGTGGTTGCTCCATCAGTCGTTCCTTGGAAGTAATACACAGGGACTTTTATAGGGTAATCTAAAGCTGTATACGTTTTATATTTTTTAATATTAAGCTGTTCGCAGTAATTCACAATTTGAGAGTCTTTTTTGTAAGGAACTAATTTATTCTTTTCATTAAAGACAGCATAGAAACTAGAATAATCATCTCTGACTTCAAGTTCCTTACAGCCAATAAAGTTGAACATAGTGGGGCTGAAGTATAAAGAATCACTTCCTGCTCCAATATTATTGTAGTCTCTCCACCTTAAGTTTTCCACTGCAAAGTGTTCACTTTCTTCGGCAGATAGAAGTCCAGGAGGGTTGAAAAGATTATTTAAACGGTCATCTAATTGTTTTTTAAAATTGGCTTCATACATAACTTCCTGGGCCATTTTAGCGAACCAGCCTGGGAAAATTTCAGGATGACGGCTGTATTTCAAGATCGATTTCTGTGTCGTCTCATCCAGTTTGTCGAAATACTTTTGCACTAGAGCAAGTCTATGTTGAGCTTTCCATAATTTAGTAGAGCCATCAAAAATAACTCCCTCAAGAATAACGTTCTCAGTGTTTTCAGGAAACAAGCTTCCAAAAATTGTGGCAGGTACTGTTCCGTACGACTGACCATAAGCAGTTACTTTTTTTAATCCTAAATGTTTAGCTATGGCTAAGGCATCGTGAGCTGTATTTTCTGAAGAATAATAGTTTTCATCTAAGAATAATTCTTTAGTTTCGGGACGAGAAAAAGCTGCTCCTCGTTGATTAAAGTAAATGACGTTAACATCTTTAAGAGCAGAAAAGTTGGTGTTTGCGGATGTTCCACCTGGTCCACCATTAAAATAAACAACCGTTTTTTTGTCGATTGAGAAATCTTGATTAGTTTTAAAACTAATTTTAGTTTTTTTAGAATCAGGTGAATGATAATCAATCGGAACTTCTAAAAACTGCCAGCCCGATACTCCGAATTCGGATTTATTATAATTAAGATAACAGTCTTCTCCAGAGATATATGAGTCTGATTTAAAGCATTCCTCAAATGGAAATTGATACTGAGGACTTGTCTGGGCCCAGAGGTTTGTCGAAGTAAATAAAATAAGTAAAGTCGCTTTTAAAAACATAAAAAACCCTCTTCGGAGGCATTTCAAAAAGTGTTCCCGGAGTGTGCTTATATATGGTATTTAAGCATTAAAATCCGTGATTTTAATGAGAAGAACGACTTTTATGGGAACTTGAAATGTAGAACTCTTTGACACAAAATATTTTAAGCCACTTCGGTCACAGCTTTTTTCTGTTCGAAGTATACGGACAAGAAAGCACTTATTATAATGACGAAAGCTCCGAAGGCTTGAATCGGTGAGATACTTTCTTTAAGAAGAATCGTGGCGAAAATAAATGAGAAAGGTGCTTCGAGTAAGCAAAGCATGCTGGCCGTGACCGTCGGAAGGTTTTTCTGTGCACTGATTTGAAGATAGAAAGCCAAAATACTTACAGTTAGAACGAGCAGGATCAGACCCCAGAGAGCCAGGTTTGAAACATGTTCCGGCCACAATCCAATATTCTTCGTTTGCGTTTCATAAAGAACGAACGGAGAGCATGCTACGAAGGCCCAGAAGGTTTGGTAGTTGTTAAAGCGGAATGAGCTTACGCATTGTTTGGCGAAAATACCGATTAAAATAATTTGGATCGCGGCAGTGGCAGCACTTCCTAGAGTAAGAATGTCGCCATAATTAAAATTAGCTAATGAAAAAGTGGAATCTTTGAAAACATTTAAAAGTAAAAGCATGCCGGTGAGAGCTAAAGCTCCTAAAGCGACGTCATATTTTTGTATTTTCTGCTTGAAGATGATGTAAGCGATAAACGGAATCATCACTACATATGTCGCTGTAATAAAAGCGGAGTTCGTAGCTGTCGTAAAATTTAAGCCATGGATCTGGAATAATAACGACATCCCCAAAAAGATCCCCGTATTGCGAGCGATCTTGATATCCGAGTTGGATTTTTTAAAATCTTTACGATTAAAGGCATAAAACAAGGCCTCGCCAATGATAAAGGCGAAAAGAAAACGCCAAAATAACAATTGTGAAGTGGTGAAGCTTTCAAGACTCCAGCGGACTAACGTGAACGAAAGCCCCCAGATAACGGCCGCCGTAAATAATTTTAAAACAGCTAAACGGTAAGCGGTCATTTAGTCAAAGGCCTCAGACCAAACTTTCGTTTTGTCTAAGCCATCGATTTCTAATAATTGGTGTTTAACATCTTTGATCATGGCTCCATTGCCGCAAAGGTAGAATGTTGTCGGAATATTTTTATAATCGAAATCAGCTAATTGATTTTGAACATAACCTTTTTTACCAGTCCATGATTCAGAAGCGCGGCTTAATACGTAATGGTATTCAAAATGCGGAAGCTTTATTTTCAATTCGTCTAATTCTTTTTGAAAGTAGATATCTTTTTCTGAACGGATACCGAAATATAATTTGTATTTTAAGTTAGGGTATTGGTCCATTTTAGATAACAAGAAGCACATGTGTTGTGATAAACCACTGCCCGTATTCAAGAACACGATTTGTTCTGTTGGTGGCTCTTGGAAGAAAACTTTACCGAATGGACCTGTGAATTTTAATGTTTCATCGCCTTTTAAAGCCCATACATATTCAGTGGCTTTGCCGCCTTCAACGGATTTGAATAAAAGAGAAAATCTTTTGTTGTCTTTGTCTGTTGATGCAATCGAGTAAGCGCGAAGTAAAGCTTTTCCACCATCTGGTACAGGCACATGAAGCATCACAAATTGTCCGGCTTTGAAATTGAATTCAGGTTGATTCGTCAATTCTAAATGAAGTTCACGGATGGTGTGAGTGTGATCAGTAATAGAATTAATTTTGTATTCGTAAACGACTCTAGACATAGGCACCTGACATGTAAAATGTTCAATCTGTTAAAGCGCTTATATTGTTTTTAAGTGCCATAATTGTCAATGCCTTCACACCGCACATAGAACTTTTTCAATCCTGAGATTTACGATTCTCAGCTTCTTTTCGCTAGGGCATATTCTCTGTATGCAAAAGAGCACAAAATTCAATATTTTTTTGATTCCTTTTTTAGCGTTCTCTATCATGGCTTTTACCGGATGCCAGCCTTCGGAAGATGGTTCATCGAGCGGTGAGGGCATTGAGACTCCCTTGGTTAAAAATGTCGATCCGAATCGTCGTTTTGACCAAAGTGTTATCTCGCCGGTAAATAACCAAATACAGCCAAGTGCTTCGGGACAATTAAACCGTAAGATTCCTAATTTGAATGATTCAAGTATTACTTACTGTGAATCTGTAAATGGTGAGGCCGGTCGATACAATGGTGTTCGCGATACAAAAAAATACCCATTGGCTTCAGTTTCAAAAGTCGTTTTAACAGCTTGGGCTTTAGATAAATTAGGACCGGATTATAAGTTCGAAAACTTATGGTATTATAAAAAAGTTTCAGACGGAGTTTACGACGTTTATTTCAAGGCTAATTATGACCCGGTTTTAAATATCGAGAAAATGCTTTATGCGATGTCGTTATTGCGCGCGCAAGGTATTCAAAAAATTCGTCAGCTGACAGTGGATGAAACAACGCGAGTGTATCTCGATGTCTTTAAAGATTCTCACGTAGAACTCAATGAAGTTCCTGTCAGCATGGAAAGATCCATTGAAAATTTGAGAATTATTTTTAACTCTGAAAATTGGGGTCTTCAAACGGCTACAGCTAAGGCGAACTTAGCTCAATTTGCTCAGCAAAAAGGTCGCGTGATTACGATACCTAGCTCGTTCTCAGTCAGCCAAGTGGTGTATACTGAAAGTAAAAAAATAAACGTGAATAACTACAGTTATGTTTTAAAGATGAAATCATCATTATTGTTAAAATACTTAAAAGACACGAATGTGAATTCGAATAACTACGTATCAGATATGTTATTCAAAGTTTTAGGCGGACAAGTTGAGTTTAAAAAATTCCAACAAAATCGCTTAGGCTTAACATCGAACGACTTATCCTTCTATACGGGTTCAGGTTTGCCAGTCATCACGATGGGAATTCGTGCTGACAACTTAGGAACATGCGTCGCCGTACTTAAAACGCTGAAGTTTATTAAAGTTTTATCTCAACAGCTGAATTTTGATATGGGGCATGCGCTTCTAACCGCAGGTACGGACAATGGAACTTACACGCCGACTATGCCAATATCTTTTAATCGTAGTATGGTGATGAAAACCGGCCGCCTTTACGATGTTCCAACTTTAAATGTGGCGGGAACAACTAGTTTAAGCAATGGAACGCTTTATTTTGCATACTTCACGCATGATTTTGACAATGGCGATGAATCTTTATACCAAAACAAGCGTGATGAAATTTTGAATAGCATTCTAAACTACTATCCCATTATGTCATCTTATCAGAGCCTTAATTTGAATACCGTTTTTGTCGATTAGCAAATTCGTCTAAAAAATATTTTTACAATACGTTTAATCAGTCATAAGCTATCCCTTTAAAAGGATAACTTATGATTAAGACAGATGTACTCGTGATCGGAGCGGGTCCCTCAGGGACTATTGCGGCGGCGATTTTAAAGAAAAAAGGACATAGCGTTCAGATCGTGGAAAAAATGACTTTTCCTCGTTTTGTCATCGGTGAAAGTTTACTTCCACGCTGCATGGAAGCTTTAGAAGAGGCCGATTTACTAGGGGCTTTGACCGATCGTTCTTATCAGCAAAAATTTGGTGCTAAATTCGTTCGTGGCGACGGAGCCAACGAGGAAATCTTTGATATTAATTTTTCAGAAGCGCATACCGCAGGTAAAACTTGGACTTGGCAGGTTCCTCGCGAAGATTTCGATAAAACTTTAGCTGACGAGTGCGAGCGAAAAGGAATTCCGATTCATTACGAAACTGAAGTGATTTCGGTTAAGATTAACGACGATGAGACTTCCGAAACTGAAGTTCGCATGAAAGATCAAAGCATTCAAAAAATTCAAGCTCGCTTTATTGTGGACGGAAGCGGTTACGGCCGAGTCATTCCACGCTTATTCAATTTAGATAAACCAAGTCAATTACCTCCGCGACAAACTTTGTTTACGCATTTTGAAGACAAGAATCGTTTAACAGCGAATCAAGAACCGAATCGTATCACCATTTATATTTACAATGATAATACTTGGGTATGGTGTATTCCCTTCTCGAATGGAAATTGCTCTTTAGGTTTTGTCGGCAATCCAGAGTTTTTTGATGCTTTAAAACAAGAAACACCTGAAGAAAAATTAAGATATTTAATTTCGACTCATACCAATCTGCAAAAGCGTTTCGGAGATTGTGAAATGCGCTTTAGCCCAAGAACTTTAAACGGCTGGAGCTCTTCAACCAATCAGTTCTACGGTAAAGGCTTTGTCTTAACGGGAAACGTCACTGAATTCTTAGACCCGATGTTCTCTAGTGGTGTGACTTTGGCTAGTGTATCAGCTCAAGGGGCCGCCAATCTAGTTCATAAAAAATTAAGCGGAGAAGCGGTTGATTGGGATAAGGACTACCAAAAAGTTTGTCAAAAAGGCGTCGACGTTTTTAAAACTTACGTTCTCAGTTGGTACAACACCGATTTGCATAAAATTTTCTTCTCAGGTCAGCAAAACGAGACGATTCGAAAACAAATTTCTTCTGTGTTAGCAGGTTACGTTTGGGATGAAACGAATCCCTTCGTGAGTCAGCATGAAAAGTACATTAAAACTTTAGCGAACTTCTTGAATAAGCATTAGAACGGTAAAGGTAGAAGCTGATATTTTTTTTCTAAAAGTCTTTGAATAAGAGATTCAAGACTTTCTAGAAATTGGTCCTTATTTTTTTCTTTTTGATCATCATGTAATAAAACAATATCTCCAGGCGAAGCTTTGGCTACATAACTATCGATTTTTTTCAGCGTTAATGTTTGAACCGAATCATAGAAGCGTTGATTCCACAGAATCAGTTGAATGCCAGCCTCGGCCGAGCTTCGTGCAACCGGTGGAGTAATAATCCCTGCCGGTGGACGAAACACGCGACTGGTTTGTCCGGTCACTTGGTTTAAGTGTTGTAGTGAATCAGAGATCCAATTAAGAACGGAAGCATCGGATTTAAAATAGTTGGAATAATCGTGATCAATCGAATGACTTAAAATGCGATGACCTTCGCTGAGTAAGCGTCCGATAATTTCGGGTTTAGCATCAGCTTTTTTTCCAATGACAAAGAAAGTGGCTTGGACTTGATATTTTTTAAGAAGATCTAAAATCACTAAAGTAAAATCGCAAGGTCCATCATCAAAAGTCAGAAATATTTGACGATCATTCATAGCTATTTTTCTAACAATGTGCTGAGTAGGAAAGAACTTCATATGATTTTAAGATCAGCCATTTTAATTACTTCCGCATGAGGAAGCATCTGTTTTGATAATAAGAAAGCTTGTGATTGAGTCAGCAGTCCGCTGACGTTGGGAAACGTTTCAGAATAAATTTGTTGATACTTTTCTGGAATGGATTCGCTGGTGCAAATCAAAACTTGATCGCAAGTAAACAGTAAGCCTTCGGCTGCATCAATCAAGGCTTGGTTCATGTATTTGCCGCCGCTGACCGTAAGGCTGGGGCCGGTTATTTTAAGTTCAATCGAAATAAAACCTAAAGTGGAATTATGCAAACTATTTTGAAAAAGAATCGGCTTACCAATTTTTTCGTTTTCTAAAGCAGATAAATACTGCGTAGAAGACGTCATTTCACCGAAGTGACTTCCATAGATAAATCCCATTTTAGGAGAAATCTCAATCGATGACTCGCGTAATACTTTTTCGCAAACTAAAGTGCTGCCAATCATATTGATGGTAGCACGACGAAAACGAGGATCTTGTGCCGTTGTCGGGAAGTCTTGATGTTTTAATATTTCGGTCGAGGTTTTAAAAATATTCATGATTTAAAATTCTCTTTCGAAATAAGTACTGAGCAATTTATACCACCGAAACCCAAGCTGTTTTTTAAAATATAATTTAATTTTTCAGGCGGTGCCGTCAAATTGATATCAAAAGTAGGATCTAGATTTTCAATACGCGCGTTGGGAATAGCTTTTTGATTTTTTAAGGCTTCAATAGCTAAGACGCTTTCAAGTAATCCGCTCGTCGCTAATGTATGTCCGTGAATGGACTTGCTCGAAGAGACAAAGGGTTTATGTTTAAATAAACGTTCAATCGCTTTAGCTTCAGCTAAATCATTGGCAGCGGACCCTGTTCCATGTGCATAGAACCAAGAAACTTCATCGGCAGAAATTTGAGCTTGAGTTAAAGCTTGTTGAATCGAACGCTCACAACCTAATCCTTCAGGATGAGGAGACGTGGCGTGGTAAGCATCTGAACTTAAACCAAAGCCAGAGATATAAGCTAAAGGGGCTTTGGATTTATCTGAAACTTTTTCTAAAGCGATGAAGGCGCTAGCTTCGCCTAAATTAATTCCGGCTCTGTTTTTATCGAAGGGTTGGCAGGTTTGTTTTGAAAGTAAACGTAAAGATTCAAAACCTGAAGTGGTGAGTGTGGAAAGAATTTCGGTGCTACCAATCAGACAGCGATCGACTTTACCAGACTTGATCCAGGCTGTCGCTAAAGCGAGAGCTTGTAAAGAGGCGCTACACGATGAAGCAACTACGCTACAAGGTCCTTCGATTTTAAAATAACTTTTAAGATCTTCAAAAATAATTCCTAAAGATTGATGGCGAACTATATTTTTATTGATATCATTAACCACGACATTGTTATCGAAGAAAGGAATGTGATCTTCCCAAAGATCGACTTCAGAAGTCGTCGTCGCAAAGATGAAGCCACAATTTTTAAGATCGGCTTCCGACCATTGTGTTTGACGAAGAACTTCGTTCAGGGGCTGATAAGAGAGAATAGTCGATTTCGATTTTTGTAAAGCGGCTGGCGTTTCGCTTTTAAGACGTTGCCAGTTTTCCTGCGTCAAAGCATTGAGACCATTTTGCTGCGATGATGTTCCTGCGGTGGCGTTTTTAAAAATTTGTTCTTTATTTAAGCCCGAAGCACTAATCGACTCAGCAGCAATGATTTGAGCATAGGCCATCGACGAGGCCTACTAAGTGGTTCTTTTTGAATCGATAAAGTTCACAACTGATCCGATATTACGGAAGTGTTCTTTGTAAGATTCGTTTTCTTGGAATTTGAATTTAAAATGATTTTCGAATTGAACCACTAACTCAAGAATATCAATAGAATCCAATTTTAAACCTTCTTGAGTGATCGCTGTTTCAGATGTCACTGAAGAACGATCGATGTGGTTTAAATTAAGCGACGAGAAAATAATATCAATTACTTTTGATGTTAATTCGGTCTGATTTTTCGTTTGATTTGAGTTGTTGTTCATATTCTCTGGGGCTAATATAATGCTGAAAACCTCGCTTATTCAAGGAAAATGATATGCTGTTAAGATCGTTTATATTGGTATTTTTAACATTTATTTTGTCGACGGGGCAGGCGGCGCCGCTGACGGCCGTTCAACTTAAAGAAATGCTTAAAAAGTACCAAAAAGATTTGTTTCTCCAAGGACAAGTTAAGCAAGAGAAGCTGATCAAAGAGCTGGATTTGAGACTGAAATCTGAAGGTCTTTTTGAGATTCATAAGTCTAGCGCGCAGGGGTTAACCATCGATTGGAATATTAAAAAGCCTGAAAACCTTCACGTTTGTATCGAAGGATCGACTCTCTATATTCAAGATAGTAACCAAAAAGCCCCCATTCAGCAGGATCTGAATAAAGTTGACGATCAAAGTCAGGGAAGTTTCGCGGTTTTGAGAACTTTGATGGAAATGGACACAGATCGCCTTTTAAAGGATTTCTCAGTTTATAAGGCGAAAGATCAACTGACGTTAGAAAGTAAAAAAGTGACAGTGCATATTTCTTTAAATAAGGATGATTTGTTTAAGCAAATCAAATTTGTCGAAGCCAGCGGTGATGAATTAAAAATTGATTTTGTAAATGTTAAACAGTTGAAACAAAATGCTTCATCAAAAAAATGTCTAGAGCGACTGGTTTCTAAAAAATAAGATGTTGAGCTTTAAGAAAACATTTATTCTTTTAGGATTTTTATTTTTAACTCTGACGTCTTGTATGAAGCTCGATCAGACGATGAAAGTTTTTTTTCCCAAAGAGCTCTCAGACTTACATAAAATTCAAACTGATTTTCCAGTCTTCTGGTGGAATTTTGTTGTCGTAGATTTGCCTCAGGCAGATTCACCAAAACTTGAGGCTATTTGTAAAGATTTAAAAACACATATCGGTAAAGAGTTCAAACTGGTTATTTGTGGTAACAGCGGTCAAATTCCCTATGATCTTTTAGGCAGTTGGTCTCAAGATGTTTTTTCTCGTGAGCGTTTCGATTCCACTCAGATGAATCGCTATTTAGAAAGAATGAATAGTGCTTTAACTTTGGCGGCCTTTTCTCCACAAAAACAATTTCTCGATTTTTTACGTTTTGATCCGTTCCAAAGTTGGAAAGAGTTTGAAGCTCAAATGACCAAGCAGTCATTGAATTCAATTGAATTAAAAGATGGATACTTCCGAGTCAAAGGAACATCTAAAATGGCTATTCCTGTTCAATTTACCGAAAAGCCTTCTGTAGCCTTTGTTAAGCCGGTTATGGATACGATTGATTCTTATCATGGAGAAGCCTTCTTATTAGGAGTTCATGGATCCTCTTACCGCAACGAGGTTCAAGTTAAAAAAGACTTAGAAGTTGTCTCTGTTGTAACGGGAATTGTATTTGTTTTGTTCTTAGCTTATCTGGTTTGGAAAGCCGGATTCACGGTGTTGTTTTTAGCTTTGCCAGTTTCAATCTCAGTTTACATCTCAGCCCTGATTATCCAATTGATCTATGGGAGTATTCATGGACTCACGCTCTCTTTCGGCTCTGGAGTGATCGGGTTAGCTTTGGATTATGGCTTACATGGGTTATTAGGTAAGGAGTCGCATAAGACTTGGCATTCTAACTTCGTGGGAATGCTCACCACCTTGTGTGGCGTTCTTATTTTAGTTTGTAGTGGTATTCCGTTGATTCGTCAGATGATGATGTTCTCGACGATCGGACTTATTATCGCTTTTGCGATTTACTTCTTCTTATTCAAATACTTTAAAAACTTCTTTAACGTAAAAAACTTCAAGATGATTTTACCTTACTTTAAAGGTTCTCAAGTTTTGATGGTGATCATTGTGGTTTTCGGATTGATGGGTTTTAAAAATGTTCAGATGAACATGGATTTGAAAAAAATGAATCTCATGTCAGAGAAGGAATTAGATTATTCTAAAATGCTTTTTGCTCAGTCGGGTCAGTCGACAGAAACCTACATGTTGATTCATGATTTGCAAAAAAAGGATTTCTTCCAGCAAGAGTATGCTAAAAAAGCGGCCCAGCAGGGTATTAACTATCAAGGTGTGGATCTCTTTTTGCCGAACGAACAAACGCAGTTGGAAAACCAGCAGTCTTGGAAAAGCGGCGGGTGTCAGGCGGTGATGGCACGCATGAATACTGAACAAAAATCTTTCTTCAAACCTTTTTTTGAAAAAGAATGTGACCCAAGGCATGAAGTTCAGTCTGTTGATATAACGAAAAGAACTTATCTCAGTCAGTTTGTATCTGGTCACGAAGCTTTATCTTTATTTCATTCCGGAAGTAAAGAGCAGGCGCAGTTTTTAGAGAAAAATATTCCTGAAGCTAAATCTATTGTCAAAAGCGTGATGACGTTTTCAGACGTTCTTCAAAAAGAGCTTCGCTGGATGATTCCGCTATCGTTGTTACTCACGTTGATTATTTTGTACTGGTATTACCGTCAGGTTAGATTAGTTATCTGTTCCATTTTCCCTTTTACAGTAGGGATGAGTTTGTTTTTTATTGTGGCCTCGATCTTTAAAATAGAAATCGATTTGATCGCTATTTTAGGCTTAGTTATGGTGTTTGGGTTCAGTATTGACTATGGTGTTTTCTCGACGGACGCTCACTTTTATAACTTCGAAGAGGAAGAGTCTGACAACGTTTACACGGCTTTATCATTAGCTTCGATTACGAATCTTTTAGGGTTTCTTCCCATGTTGTTCGCCGTTCACCCGGTGTTGAAGCAATTCGGTTATGCCTTATTCTTTGGAACTTTAGGGGCGTATTTAGGAGCAGTTTACGGATTGAAATATTATTTTAGTAGAACGAAGGTCGCTGTATGAGATGGATCATTTCTTTTTTTCTTTTATTGAGCTCTTGTCAGACGATGCCGACCGCCAGTGGAATCCCTGACGATAAAGATTTAGCTTTTCCTCGTGAAATTTATAAACAAAAAATTACAATTCTTATTAAAAAAGAAGACAAAAAAATGTCTTTTGATGGAGCCATTAAGAAGAACAGCGAAGCCTTTTCTTTGTTTGCTTTTTCCTCGATGGGTATTCGCATTTTCACTTTAAAAGATGATTATAAAAATATCGAATTTGTGTCGCATGTACAGGCTTTAGAGGATAAAAAAGAATTTATTCTTAAACTTTATCCCGTCATTAAAAAAATATTTACTTTAAAAACAACCGATGCTGATTTTCAGAAAAGACAATTCGTTTATCAACTCGAACAGCCCATCGGTGATGTCGAAGTTAAAATAAACGAAAAGGCTACTGAAATTTCCGTCAGCAAAGACAAGTATTTCGAATTTAATATCGAAAACTTATGACGGGTAAAGTCCGCCGTTAACACTTAAGGTGTGACCAGTAATGTAGCTTGAATCATCCGAGCATAAAAATGAAACGGCTGAAGCGACTTCGTCGGCTTTGCCTACGCGACCCAGCGGGATTCTTGTTTTCATGGAATCCACAGTTTTTACATCGGTGATCATTTCCGTTTCAATAAAGCCTGGAGCCACCGCATTGACACGAATACCTCTTGAGCCTAATTCCATCGCCACAGTTTTTGTTAAGGCAATTAAACCGGCTTTACTACTAGCGTAGTTGGCTTGTCCGGGATTTCCAGTTTGTCCGGCTAAAGATGAGATATTAACAATGACGCCTTTGCGTTTAAGTAACATTTTTTTGCCACAAATTTTCATCAACACAAAAGGACCGTAAAGGTTTGTTTCGATGATTTGAGCGAACGAGGCATTATCCATTAATAAGGCCGGAGCATCTTTATGAAGACCCGCATTGTTGATCAGAACATCGATCTGCGCAAGTTTTTGAACTTTGGCTTCGATATCACCTAAATCGGTTAAGTTAAATTGGATCAACTCGTGATTTTTGTCAGGTGCAATGTTTTGAATATTTTTAAGAGTTTCTTCAGCTCCAGCTAGGTTGCTGTTGTAGTGGGCAATGATAGTGAAGCCATCTTTAGCTAGGCGATAGGCGATGGCTCGGCCGATTCCTGAGGAAGCTCCTGTAACAAGTGCTATTTTTGACATTTAGTCTCCCTGAATGTATCGTTAACCGTGATAAGAAAAACCCTATATTCTTTTGAAAAGCTTTTGTGGTCAATTTATTTTGTACTCTGTATCGGAGTGATTGGCTTGATCATGGGTTATGTGGTCACAGGTCTGCTTTTCTTTTTCAGTTGGCTAGTCGGACTGATTCCAGCCTTTTCAAAAGTGTCACATAAATTGATGTTGGCAGCTGAGTACGTTCAGTGTTTCAGTATTTATTTTTTATTGAGAATACAACCTTGGTATCGCTGTGAAAATAATTTTCAGAGTATCTATGGATTTTACGATCAGTATAAAACCAGAAAAGTCATGTTCGTCGCCAATCATCGATCTAACTTAGATACCTTTATTTTGATTTCTTTGATTCCAGGACTCAGAGGTATGGCTAAGAAGTCTTTGTTTTATAATATTTTCTTTGGACCGATTATGCTGTTGATCGGTTTTGTGCCGGTCGACAAAGGAAGTCTTAATTCATTCCGAGAAGGAATCAGGCTTCTACAGACTAGAATTTTAGGAAAAAACAGACCGGCTTTAGTTTTCCCAGAAACGACTCGTTGTAAAAAACACAACCCAGGTATCGAAAAGTTCAGCGATGCTGTTTTTGTCGCAGCGATGGAAGCGGATGCTTTAGTGGTGCCTATTCTTATTAAAAATACAGATCGAATATTAGGTCGTGGTGATCTTTTAATTCATCCCTATGAAAAAGCCGAAGTGTTTATTTTCGATCCGATTCCAGCGGCTCAATATAAAGATCAACATCAGCTTTCACTGCACGTTAAAAATTTCTTATTGGAAAAAATGTCATGCGCTTAAATTTTGCTATCGCTATTCCAGTTTACAATCATTCAGCTACCGTAGTGGACATCATCCATGAATGCTTAACTGTAACTACTCATGATATCATCGTGATTGATGACGGTTCCACTGAGCCGGTTCAAGAGATTTATTTAAAAGCTCATCCTGAGCACGCGCGAATTACTTTTCTTCGTCATGATGTTAATCAGGGGAAAGGTGCTGCCTTATTAACAGCGACGGATTATGCCGTGAAAAAAGGATGGACTCATTTAATCACACTGGATGCGGACGGACAGCATTTCCCCTCTGATATTCCGGCTTTAGTGAAAGCGGCTTATCTTCATCCATGGTCGGTGATTCTCGGTGACCGACAAATGAATACGCAGCATGTGCCTAAATCCAGTGTGTTTGGAAAAGCCTTTTCTAATTTTTGGGTCAAGTATGAAACAGATTTAAATGTCAGTGATTCTCAAAGTGGATTCCGCATTTATCCCTTATTTCATATGCAGATGATGGAGTTCCGCAGTCGTCGTTACGACTTTGAAGTAGAAGTATTGACTCGCATGATGTGGAAGGGTGTTGAAGTTGTTTCAGTGCCGATTCAGGTGAAGTATTTTACACCTGAAAAACGCGTGACTCATTTTCATAAATTCAAGGATAATTTTAGACTGACAGTCTTGAATACCATTTTGGTGACGACCTCATTATTGAAAAGAAATGATTCTCCGATTAAGAGCGCCTTCGCCTTCGCAGTCGGTGTTTTTGTCGGTTGTTTGCCTCTGTACGGGTTGCATGGATTAATCGTAGCGCTGTTGGCTTTCTTGTTCCGTATGAATTTTATCTACCTTTTCTTAGGAACTCAAATTTCAATTCCTCCGATGGTTCCAGTCCTTATTATCGGAGCTCGCTATTTCTCCGAGCTGATTACAGGACATTCTCCTCAGGGGTTTTTTGGTTTTTCAGCAGATTGGATTGAGGGAATTTTAGCCTTGGCGCTTTCTCTTTCGGTGATTTCAGGCGTTCTGGTGTTTTGGATTAAGCAGTTACAAAAAACATCTAAAAATCATGTGGCGGTCAAAAGTACGCGTGGCCCAGGTATTTTGATATTAGAGTATTTTTTGAAAAAGATCGGACTGCGTTTTGTTTATTTCTGTCTGTATTTTGTTGTCGCTTTTTATTTCTTATTTTCGATGAAGGCGCGCAAAGCCAGCTATCAATTTGCGAAAGTTTTAAATAAAGACGTAGGATTTTTCAGTCGACAAAAACTTCTATGGAGACAGCTTTATGTTTTCTCTCAGATTCTTGTCGATCGTGCTTTTCAGAAAATGGCTCATGGAAAAAAGTTTACCACACATGAACAATTAGGAGCGGAGTCTTTCAAATCTGCCTTAGAAGATTCGAAGGGATTGATTGTTTTACAAACTCATTTCGGTGGTTGGGAAATGTCATTTAACTACTTCCAACATTTGAAAACGAGTAAGAAAATGAGCGCCGTCATGTTTGGCGCTGAGAACGCTTTTCAGCACAGTTCTTTGAATACGCAGAAGGATAATAAAGATAAACTGAAAATTGAATACTACAACGAACAAACGCAAACGGGCAGTCGTCTGAAGGAGTCTTTAGAGCAAGGACATATCGTCGGTATGATGGGAGATCGTCCGGTGGGTCGCAGCTTCGAGTTGATGCCGCTTTTAGGAAAGTTGGCTTTGATTGATACCTCAGCTATGAGAATGAGTCTCTTGTGCCAAGTTAAAGTTTTCACAGTTTTTTGTGTTAAGAGAACCACTTACGATTATGACGTGAGTATGATTGAAATCAGTTTGAGCCAAGAAGAAGCGCAAGGTTTAAGTCGAGACGAGCAAATTCAGCGTATGGGGCTGAATTATGCTCATCAAGTTGAAATGCATGTTCGTCGTCATCCCGAACAGTGGTTTAATTTTTATCCTATTTGGTCTGAAAAGCTTTTCTAAAATCAGATTGATCTAAGATTTTAAGTAAAGCTTCGATCCCTAAATCAGAGTAAACTTCAAGGTAGTTTTCCATTTTGAAAGAACGTCCGAAGCGTTTATTTTCTACGTTAACGACGTTTTGCCAAACAACATTTCCGCCTTTTTTAAGATGGAGTTTTAGAATCAAAGAACCTTCGTATGTTTTAGTTTCTTTGATAAACACATGAGTCAGCTTGCCACCTAGAACGTAATCTTTGTTTGAATCAGAAATTTCAAAACCTAATTTTTTGAGAGTCTCGGAAAGACCCTTTTGATAAAAGTCTGTAACATCAGAATCTGTTTTGAGTTGGCGAATATTTTTAGGATTTTCAATATTTTCACCAATCAATGAATTCGGTTCACGAGCATCTTCAAATTTTTCGAGTTTAATTTTTGAATTGAGAATTGATTTGTAATCAATTTTGTTGAAGGCGCTGAGCTCTGTCGTCGGTGTCCATTTTAATTCTAAATTTTTCGCATTTGGGTTTGCGGAAGGAACTTTAGGTGCGACCGGTGTCGGAGCCTTAATACCGAAGCTGGCTTTGAATTTTTCATTTTCCAGTAATGCTGAAACCACCTCGATGCTTAGATCGGAGAAGACTTCCATGTAGTTGTCTAATTTGTAAGAGCGACCAAAACGCTTATTTTCGACCATGATCGTCGTTTCCCAAACCACTTTATTGGCTTTTTTAAGGAACACTTTCATTGTCATGGCTCCGGCGTAGGTATTTGTTTCTTCAATGAAAAGATGCGTGATTTTTCCACCCAAAGTGAAGTCCGTATTTGAATCTGAAATATCGAAACCCAGCTTTTTCATTGTGTCGGTCATTCCATTTTTATAGAATTCGCCGATATCAGAAACTGTTTTAACCGGTAAGATTTTAGGCGCATCTTCGCTGTTTTGCCCGATCAGTTGAGGGTCGGCGGCTTCGCGCCCATCCGTGATTTTCTCAATTTTAATTTTGACTGAAGTGAGGTATTTATATTCGACTTTATCGAAGATGCTGAGACTCGTTGTTGGTCTCCAATTCATCTCGATTTTGTCCAGTAGTGTCTTGGCTTGAAGCGGCGATGTGGTAAATAAAAATAGCGCTGAAAATATGATCAGTATTTTTGTCATTTTGACCTCTTTAATATGTTGTTCTAAAGTTCAATTCGTAGTTAATATTTATTTTTTCAATATGGCAAAGGGAAGTTTTGAAGACGTATATAACAGGTTACGGCATATTTAGCTCACTCGGTAACTCCGCAAAAGAGATGTTCTCTGCTTTGCTTGAGTCTCGCTCGGCCGTTCGCTTTATGCAAGAGTGGGCCGACTATCCGCATTTGCATGCAAAACTTGGAGCGCCGGTTGTTCCTTACGATAAATCTGTCATGCCTCGCATTGTTCGCAGAACGATGTCGCCTATGTCTGAAATGGCCTCTTTAGCGACTTTCCAAGCTTTAGAGCAAGCTCAAATTAAAATTTCTGATATCGATCCGCAGCGCACGCTTTTGACTTTGGGATCGACAACGGGAAGTCCTCAGACCATGGAAGAGTATTTCCAAAAATCTCAAGGAAATGGTTTAGCCAGTCAGCCCGGAACGGCTTTCTTTAAAGTGATGAATCACTCAGTAGCTTCTAATGTAGCCGTAGCTTTAAGTTTTAACGGGGCTGTGAGTTCTCCGTCGTCGGCTTGTGCGACCTCAGCTCAAGCCGCTATTATGGGCTGGGAAATGATTCAGTCTGGTTTATACGACATGGTGATTTGTGGCGGAGCCGATGAATTACATCATTTAAGTTCAGCTGTTTTTGATAATGTTTTTGCGGCTTCTCGTGGTTTTTCGGACTCTCCAGAGTCTTCTCCGCGTCCGTTTGATCATCGTCGCGATGGTTTAGTAGTTTCAGAAGGCGCTTCAGTTATTATTTTAGAGAATGAAAAAAGTATCGCGCGTCGTAACGGTGTTAAGCTTGCAGAATTCGTGGGTGGAGCCTACTTGTGTGAAAGTTCTCACATGAGTCAAAGTAACAGCCAACAAATGATTAAGACGATGTCATTGGCTTTACAACGTGCAGAGCTGAAGGCTTCGGATATTCAGTATGTGAATGCTCATGCAACGGGGACGTTGCAAGGCGATGGTCAAGAGTGCGCAGCCATAGCTGCTCTTTTTGGAGATCAAGTTCCTGTGAGCAGTTTAAAAGGGCACTTTGGCCATTCAATGGCAGCTTGTGGTGTTGCCGAAGTCATTGCCTCGATTCAAATGATGGACAGTGGCACTTTGATTGGGACGCGTAACCTTGAAGAGGTGTCGGCAGACTGCCAAGGCGTTCTTCATTTAAAATCCAATGTGAATCAGAAGGTCAATACAGTTTTAAGTAATAATTTTGCATTTGGTGGTATCAATACTAGCTTGATCGTGAGATCAATTTAATTCAATCAGGAGTTCCGAGTGACGTTAGTAGGAAAAGAAGTCAATAAAGTTGTCGATGATATTTTGAACGATCGTTTCGAAGTACCACGTGAAAAACTTGTTCAAACAGCTTTATTAAAAGAAGATCTCCAATTAGATAGTTTGGATTTTGTTGATATGATGGTTGTGCTTGAAGAAAAAATTGGTGGAACTATACCAGATTTTGATTTCACGGCGATCAAGACATTAGGTGATATTTATCAACTGGTGGATCGTATTGCGAACGAAGCTAAGAAATAATTAAAATAGAATTATTATTTCCGCGATGAGCTGATTGTTCGATTTCCAAAACACTTCATATCGAGATTCATCTTTTTTAAAAACCTCAATGATGCAAATTTGATTTGGTAGAACACTGGTTTTGATTTTCAATTGAGGAATTTCTTTGTAGCTATTCAGGGGATTTTGTTCGTGAAACGCCTGGTTGATAAAAAAGTGACTGATATCCATAATAGCTACGGCCGGTAAGACGGGATTATCTGGAAAATGGCCTATAAAGTAAGATAAATTTTGAGGAACCTCAAAACGAAATTGAGCGAGATCTTTTTGATCGTTTTTTAGGCATTCGAATGAATTTAATATTTCTTTATTGAGAGGAATCACGATAAAGATATAGGGGATAAAAAACCCGATGACAACGGATAAACGGGTAAAAGGATAAGATGTATCTTTTAGATTATGAATGCATATCTTCCGCAGGTTTAGGATTTGAATCCTTTATGGAAGGTCTGTATTCGTCTCGAGAGCATTCAACCTTGGTTCCCGCCAATCAATTCTCACGTTCACTGGTTGAAGGTGGGAGGATTTGTTTTCTACCTCATCAAGATTTAAAAAAAAGAAATTATCGTGAAACTTTTGAAACTTCGTTTCATCAGGTCATGTCTTTATTAAAAAACCGTCTGACCGCTGATCAAAAAATAGAAATGAAAAATAAGAAGGTACTTTTTATTTTATCGTCGACGAAAGGTTCGGTTGAGGATTACGTTTGGGGTGAAAACCAGGCGCAGTTTCAAGATCCCTTTACTTCACTTTATCCCGGTATGAAAAAAGAATGGCCAGAGGCTCAAATTTTGACAGTGAGTAACGCCTGTTCTTCAAGTCATATTGCCGTTGGGCTAGCACAAAATTATATTGATCAAAATATTTTTGAATATGTTTTTGTAGTCGCGTTTGATTTGATTGGACCATTTGTCTATAACGGTTTTCAATCTTTAAAAGTTTTATCACTCACTCAGAATAAACCATTTAGTCATGACCGCGATGGGCTTCAGCTAGGAGAAGCTTTGGCTGTTGCTCTTTTAGCGAAAGAGAAATCTGGTGCGACACGCTGTAAAGTCAATAAAGTAGCCAGTGTCGTGCAGCCGAGTTCGGTGACACGTCCTTCTTTGGATGGAAGTGCATTGTTGGGTCTGATGGATCAGGTCGTGGCGGTCGCGCAAACAGCACCTAGTTTTTTCTTGGCTCATGGAACGGGTACCGTATTCAATGATTTAACGGAAAACAGCGCGCTGACGCAGTTTCAGAAAAAATATAATATTCATCATCCGGTGACGGGAACTAAATGGAGTATCGGTCATTGTCTTGGAGCTAGTGGCTTAATGGACGTGATCGCCGCTAGTGAAGTTTTGAGACGAAAAAAAATGTTCTCGATGGCTTCTACGCAAACTTTAGATAAACGTTTTTCAGATTTTTATTTAACGGCCGGTCAAAGTCGCGAAGAGAGTTTTACTTCAGCCGTTGTGACGTCTTTAGGTTTTGGTGGGGTCTATGCTGCCATGAGCTTGGAGGTCTGTTGATGAAAACATATCAAAGTACAATTGATATCACTTCGATGGCAGAACCGGCATGGAAAGATTTAGTTGAGCGTTGGTATCAGCTGGATCAAGCTTCAAAAGTTTTGTGCCAGGCTACTTATGAATGGATGCAGGACGGAGTCACTTTTGATCAAGCCGATGCGATGGTGTATATTTTCGATCAGGGATCTAATCAGGCTGATTTCGAATTCGTACAAAGCCAAGCGATCAGCCCGGCTAAGTTTGTTTACACTTTGCCGAGCGTTCCCGTAACGATGGTGCAGCAGATGTTAAAAATGTCAGTGGCGACATACTGTGTGCACATCCAACCCGGTGCAGATCAACAAATGAAAGATTTGTTGAAAGCCCTATCTGGTCAGCACAAAAATATTTTAATAATTCAATTACAGGCGCCTACTATGGCGCAACCATCACAGTGGACTGTTAAAGGGGAGCTTACTTTATGAGTACTTTAATGATGAATGGTCAGCTAAGCCTTCAGCAATTTACTGATTTCGTTTTTAAAAGAAAGTCTTTTGAAAAAATCGAAATATCATCTGACTGTTTGCAGAAGTCTCAAAAAAACTTCGAGCGCTTAAATCATTTAATGGAAAAAGGAATTCCGATCTACGGAGTGACGACAGGTTTTGGTAATAATGCCAATCAATATGTTAATTATAATTTAAGCCAAAAATTACAAGAGAATTTAGTTAACTATTTATCATGTGGTTTGGGAAAAGAACTCACGGTCGAAGCGTCTCGCGGGATGTTTCTGATTCGTTTAAATTCGTTAAGTCAGGGAATTTCAGCGGTCAGTTCTGAACTTCTCTTGCACATGAAAACATTGCTTGAGCATGACATTATTCCTGTCGTTCCCCAGGAAGGTTCCCTTGGTGCTAGTGGAGATTTAATTCCTTTAGCGTATTTAGGACAAGTGATTCAAGGGCAGTGGAAAGTTTACTATCAAGGACAGGTTCAAGAAACTAAAGATGTTTTCACCAAACTAGGTCTTCCATTTTATAAATTAAAACCTAAAGAAGGTTTAGCTATCGTCAATGGAACTTCGACAATGTCGGGGTTGATGGGTGTGAATCTTAAGTATTTAGATTACATTCTTTCAATGACTCAAGTGACAAGCAGCTTGTTGTGCTTAGTGGTGCAAGGTAAACGCGAAGCTTTTGGTGTTTTCATCAATGAAGTGGGCAAGAAAAATCCGGGACAAAAAAAAATTGCAAAAAATATTCGTCAGATTTTAGATGATGAAAAGTATTTTCCTCATCGCGGACAAGATGTGACAGTTCAAGATTCGAAAACTCAAGATTACGTTCAAGATCGTTACTCTTTAAGATGTGTACCTCAAATTTTAGGTCCCATTCATGATTACCAACAAAGCGCCTGGGAAATCTTAGATTACGAGTTGAACAGTGTTTCTGACAACCCAGTCATTAATGAACAAGGTGATTTGGAAATGGGTGGAAATTTCTATGGTGGATATATTTCACAGGCTATGGATATGTCTAAGATCAGTTTAGCTCATATTTCAGATTTGATTGATCGCCAAGTCATGATGTTATTCGATGACAAAAATCATTATGTCATGCCGATAAATTTAGTCGATGCCGCGGCTTTACCCGCACTTGAAGTGAATTTAAATCACAGTTTAAAAGGCTTACATCAAGCGACTTCAGCTATCACTTCGGAAATTATACAAAAAGCTATTCCAAACGGAATTTTCTCGCGTTCATCGGAGTCACACAACCAAGATAAAGTCAGTCTGGGCATGAGCTCAGCGACGTCATGTTATGAAATGATTGATGGCGTATTTAAATTATTAGCATTGCAATTATCGTGTCTTTGCCAAGCTATTGATTTGAAAAAAGTCGAATTAAAATCGGAAAAAACAAAGTCTGTTTATAAACTTGTGCGTAAGCATGTCCCGCATGTTACGGTCGACATGAGCTTAGGGCAAAACGTAGCAGCTTTAGTTCAAGCTCTTAAGGATCAAGCTTTTCATGAGTGAGACGATGAAGCTGAGTCAGGTTCACCTAGCGAGGGGAACACACAGTGCGGAATTGTATGAGCTTGTCAAAAAAAGTTGGCAAGAAGATACACCACTGATTTTGTGTCCTCCGCAGTTAAGTCAGTTACCTGATTTAACTAAGATCGATGTGCCAGATAAAATGATTCTCGGTGTGTTCACTTCGGGAACATCAACGGGGCAACCGCGCTTAGTTCTTTACTCTAAGAAAAATATTATTTCGTCTTTAGAGGCGATTCGAAAATTATTTCAAGTTGATCGTATCGATCATATTTTTTGTTACCCGCAGCCAACCCATGTCTTTGGTTTGGTATTAGGGTACTTGCAATCCATTGTTTATAATCTTCCGATCTCTTTTTCTCCGGGCAGTTATTCGCATCGAGCTCATGAATTGTGGAACGCGAAATTAACACCGGGAACTTTGACTTTAGGCACGCCGGTTCATTTTTTTGATTTAATGAGATTTAATCAAAAGCATCAAATCAAGCCACGCATGTCTTATTCAAGTATTGCTGGTGGTGCGCCAGTCACGGTGAAGCTTTGGAACGACATGAAGAGGACGCTGAATATCGAGAGTCCTTCGATTGGTTACGGGGCTAGCGAAGCGTCTCCGGGTATTTGTCACTTACCTCCAGGGGTCGAGCCCGAATTTAATGGTGACGTCGGGCAAGCGTTAGATGGTGTTCATATTAATAATATTACGTCTCAAGGTTTTTACTTTAAAGGTGATAATGTTTGTTTGGGTATTGTTGATAATGATCGTTATTTGGCAGACGAATGGGTTTTGATCAAAGATCAAATTGAAAAACTAGATCGATACTGTGTTTTTGGCCGCTCTGACTTAGCTATTAATCGTGGTGGGTTGAAATATCATCCAGAAATACTGGAAGCCACTTTGATGGTAGAGGGTGTAAAAGCTTTGGTTATGCCTTTATACGATGAGCGTCTCGGTCAAGAGGTAGCTCTTTTAGTTGAAACCAATACTCCGGAAAAAGAGGAAGCTCTTCGTGCTCAGATTAAAGAGGTCATGTTAAATCATCACGAACTTAAGTTGAAAGATCAGCTGATTGTCTTTGGACAAATTCCGCTGAATGCCAATTTAAAGATTAATCGCAAAGAAGCTTTAAAGCGCGTGATCAAAAGTATTCATATTCAAATGCCGATTTCAACTCAATTGTTGAAGCCTTTTATGCCTCATAGAAGTTCGGCTATTTGGGTCGATGAAATTACAAACTTCCAGCCTAAAGAAGGCCAAGGTCGGGTTTATATAGATCCTAAAAAATTCTATGTCACAGATTCTAAAGTCAGAGCTTCAGCTTTGGTTGAATTCATTGCGCAAACCTATGGGTATAGTTTCGTGCTAGATGAAATATTTAATAATGTTGAAATCAGCCAAGCCAAAAATACGTTTATCGCCGAAGTACGAGACGTCAAGTATTCGAATTTATCTGTTCTCGATACACTTGTGATGGAAGCTTCGAAAGATCATTTTTTTGATGTTAACGTTTCTTGTACTCACGACTTCGTTAAAATTAAAGTGATTAAGGGTGAGGTTAAATACCAAGAAAAGAAATTGGTCGAATTGACAATGAAAGTGGCCGTATTCTAATATTTCAATATTCATTACAA
>CAZXZW010000002.1:0-76195 GCA_964645745.1 uncultured Bdellovibrio sp. | reverse complement strand
GCTCATAGAACGAAGTCTGCAAAATCAATTTCGAAACCGAATTCGCCACCAATGACGATAAAATCAAATACATAATCGAGTCATGCGAGTTACTCATCTCCATAACAAGGATAAACGAAGTCAGAGGAGCGCGAGTCACGCCAGTTAAGAAAGCCGTCATACCAACCATGATCATCAAGTGAGGACTTGCAAATGAAAGACTCTCCGTCAACCACTGAGCTAAAGCCGCCCCGGAAGCTAATGAAGGAGCAAACACCCCACCAACAACGCCTCCGCAGAAAGTAAAGACATTTCCAAAGATACGACCCATCACCAAAGTAAACGAAGGCGCAATTTCTCCGTTTACAATTTGCACGATCACAGATTTTCCAGCGCCCAGAGTATTTGGTCCACAGATATAAATCACACAGCTTAATAAAATTCCGCAAAGAATTGCGAAGCCCAAGCGATGAAGATATTTTTTATTTCCGTTCCATTTCGTGATTGTTAAAATCAAACGCGAGAAAAGCCCTGCCGCAGCTCCGATGATGATAGCTAAAAACACCGTTTGCCAAAGCGCTGATGAGCTTTCAACATTGGCTTGAATCGATCCAAAATAAAGATAGTTCCCCAATAAAATCTGAGAAAAAATCCCAGAAATAATCACCGCTTGAAAAATCGTCGTACGCATTTGACTTAAGTGCGCTTTAGATAACTCCTCGATAGCAAAAGCAATCCCACCCAGCGGCGTATTAAACGCAGCCGCAAGACCAGCAGCTCCACCGGCGACGACCATCGAAGATAAAGAAGGCTGAGCCAATTTCTTCGGCCAATACTTCGTCACTAAATAGAAGACCGAACCTGAAATATGAAGTGTCGGACCTTCACGTCCGGTGACTCCACCAAATAGAATACAAAATGTAGAAGCAATCGGTTTCACAATCAAAACCGGAAGTCCTAGAAGTTTGTCTAAATATTTATTTTTAGTCGGAGCCAATTCAGTGGCCGCAATAACTTGTGGAATGCCAGTCCCTAAAGATTCTTTAGAAAAGAAATAAGCCATCGTCATTGAACCCACAACACCGACAGTAGGTAAAATAAAAATCCAATACGAAGTCACATGCTCTAAAGACCACTCTTCGGCAAAAGAAAACATTTTCATATAAAGAGCTGAAACTAAAGCGACGAGCGCGGCCGCAATCCAATAAGGAAGAGTTTCAACAAGTCGACGAGGATAATGAAGAAGATGCTGCTGGACTTTGAGAGATTGAGGTTGTGACATCGAAATAAACTATCACTACGAGTGAAAGAGCGCATACCGAGATGCGCCGAAACAGTGCGTTAAGAAAACCTAAGCGTTATCAAAAGCCGCTTTCAATTTCTTAATATCAAGCTTAGTCATCTGATACATAGCATGAGTCATAGCTTCACGCTTCTTAACATTCTTAGACGTATTCCATTGATCAAACTGAGCCGGACAAATCTGCCAACGAACTCCAAACTTATCAACAACCCATCCACACTGAAGAGGCTTACCACCACCTGAAGATAATTTTTTCCAGTAGGTATCAATTTCTTTTTGAGTTTTGCATGGAACAACAATTGAGATGGATTCGTTGAATGTCATATCCATGTAACCGTTCAGGAGCATGATCTTCTGACCAAGAACAGTTAAATGGGCTGTAAGGATTGATCCTTCTTTAACTCCCATTGGGTTCTTACCCCAATAAGCAAACTTTCCAACTTTCGTTCCTTTGAAAATTGATTTGTAAAACTTAACCATTTCGGCTGCACTTTTGTTTGACCAGATACTGATGTAGGCTTTTAGCATGATGAACTCCTTCGTTAATAAGATAACGTTAGGCGAGAAAAATTATTTAGGAAATATGCTGAGTGTCGGGAAGTCATTGGAATATTTTTTATTTTTCAAAGGAACTTGCAGTCATTCATCTCTTATAACTATAAAACTAAACTTTGAAAGCTTATTTTAGTTTACTAATTGATTAACACTAGCGTTTGGGTGCCAATATTCAATTAATAAAATGATAATTCATAATTTATGACAAATTTTAAATCCTAACTAAATATTAGTCTAGTATATATAAAATTATTTACAAATATTGTTCTATTTAGATACAAAAAAATTTTAAAAACCTTCATTTTTTTATAAAAGTAACCGATTAAATTCGAAGATTAACAAAATTAAAGGAACACACCATGACAAATCCAACTCTAGATAACAAATATGCTGATGAAAAAACTTCTCTTTCTGTTTTAACTTTAGTGTTAGACAAGCTTTCTCCCCTAGACACGCAAGATCGTATTAGAGTTATATCAACAATTTTAACTTTTTTCGGTCTTAATCAAGAGGATGCTCAAATATCAAAAAATAACGCTCAACCTTCAAATTTAAATAATAACTCTAGAGACAACTTAACTCCGAAGCAATTTATTATGGAAAAACAACCAAAAACTGATGTTGAGAGAATAGCATGCCTAGCTTACTATTTAACACATTTTAGACAAACTCCTCACTTTAAGACTGTTGAGTTAAGTAAACTCAACACAGAAGCCGCGCAACCTCGCATCTCTAATCCGACTAAATCAGCAGGGAATGCTGCCACATATGGATATTTAGCTATGGCAGAAAAAGGAAATAGACAACTTAGCGGTCCTGGTGAGCTATTTGTACAAAACTTACCAAATAGAGAAGCTGCAAAAACAGCTATGTTTAATGCAAAGCCTAGAAAGACGAAAACAATTCAAGCAAAGAAAAAGGTAACTAAATGAGTGCTGTAAACATTGGTTCAATTTCCGCCAAAATTTTCGATATTGTAGACGGTTTAGATCACGCAGAAAAAATTAAGGTATTTAAAGCAGTCTATGCACTTTGTGATATAGATAATTTTTCAATTACGGATGCATCTACTAATTCATTAAATCAATCTCAACATCTACCAGAAGATTCAACTTTATTAAATACTAGAACGCAGCAAAATTCTGACCCCGCTTCGTACTTAGTTCAAAAATCACCACAAACAAAAATCGAATACCTTGCTGTAGCTGCAAAATTCAGAGAAGAATACCAAAATACTGCAGAGCACACAAAAGATGATTTTATAGCATTTTTCGTAGCAGCAAGAAAAAATTTTGATCATAGCAACTTTAAAAATGACATAAGCAATGCAAAAAGAGCTGGACTATTCTTGAAAACCAATCTAAATAGTCATGCACATAAACTATCTTATAATGGACAAAATTATGTAGATGCATTGCCCGACCAAGCAAAAGCGGCAACATTTCTCACAAAGTCGACAGCCAAAAAAAAACCGAAAAAAAATATTAAATGAGTTACAAAAAAAATGATTTGCTAAAAAATGTCCCGGATAGTTTGAAAAATCCTCTTTTCGATGAGTATAATAAAATTATTCGAAACTATACCGAGCGGCGGTGGGAGCCCACTGAGTTAAATGGTGGCAAACTTTGCGAAATTGTATATTCAATTATTCAAGGATACACAACAGGCAAATATCCTACTACTCCAAGTAAACCTAAAAATATGGTTGATAGTTGTCGCGAGTTAGAAAACTTAGAAGCTGCGAGGTATCCACGCTCCATCAGAATTCAAATTCCTCGTATTATATTAGCTCTATACGAAATACGTAATAATCGAGGAGTAGGTCATGCTGGAGGCGAGGTAGACCCTAATGAAATGGATGCAACTGCTACTTTAGCAATGAGTAAATGGTTACTAGCAGAGCTTATAAGAATCTTTCATGACATATCAACAGAGCATGCAACGAATGCAGTTACTTCAATTACAGAGCGAATCTTCCCATTAGTTTGGGAAGTAGACGGAAAAAAACGAATTTTGGATCACCAGATATCACAAAAACGAAAAACTCTTCTACTTCTATACACATGCTCTAATGGCGCATCAGAAAGTGATTTGTTGATTTGGACAGAGCACACAAATGCATCTATATACCGAAGAGATATTTTAAAAATTTTACATAAGTCTCGATTAATTGAGTATGACCAACTAAAAAAATCGGCGAAAATTTCGCCAAAGGGTATTGAATTCGTAGAAAATAATTTAGATCTAGTTACTAATAAGCTACGTTAACTAAATTTCAATTAATACATCAAAAAATATTACTATTCTATCGTTCCACATTTAAAAAACATTTCAAGCTAAGGATACAATTGAATCTTGCTCATTTAAAACAGATATGTCTTTATTTGAGACGTAAAAAATGAATTATTATTTTAAATATGCTTTAATTTTAATTCATTAATGTCGATAAAATTTTATTTAAAGGAAAACATCAATGCGATTGAGTAAAATGAAAGAAATTATAGCATCAAATATGAACGCAATTAAATTGGTTGCTCATCCTATAAATCCACAACATACACTTTATGCAATACCAGGCTTATATTCAATGCGATTAGCCGCTATAAATTTAAGTGAAGTTGCTGCACTAAAAGAAGCGTCACTATTACTATTGTCGTCACTACCTGTCGTTAAAGATGATAGTGCATTATCAAATGTTTCCAGTGAAGTTTTTACCACTATAAATCAAAGAAACCAGAAATTAGTAAATTTGCTTCATCTATCGAATTCTATATTAGAACAAACGGTTAAAGACCCCTCCGAAGGAACTGTTTATTTTAAGCTTCCTGATGAAATTAATGTTTCTAGCTTCAGGAAAGACATAGAAATCATAGATAAGAGCTTTTCACAGCTCTTCTCAGGACATGAACTTGCGCCAAATATTCAGCTAATGGGTGTTGATTCGGGATCTATGTGGCTTGTGCTAAAAATCGGCTCGGGATTAAATATTTTCTTAAATGTAATGAAAGAAATTATCGGAATAGCGAATGAAACCACCAAACTAAAACACGAAATTCTTAAAATGAAAGGCACTGAAGCTAACACAGAGCTGATTAAAGCCACTACAGAATTAATTAAATCTATGACTGAAACAAACAATATGAAAACTCAATATCTGAAAGCTAAACTTTCACAAGGCTTAGCTGAAGAATACGGTTCGCTCAATACGCCTGGAAGTCCTGAAGAAATTTCCAAATTTACCAAATCGATCGACTCACTAGCAAATCTATTCGAAAAGGGAGCAGACATCGAAATACCACTTATTACTAAAAAATTAGATGCAGAAACTTCAGCCAAGCTAGAGCTAGAATCGAAAAAATTAATCGATTCAAAAAAAGAAACTCTACTTCTTGAAACTCCAAAAAAACCAAATGAAGAGCCTTCAGAAGGTTCTTAAAAAAGACAGGCCTAGTGTTCAAGCTTTAATAATCAGAAAAACATGGTGGAGGTGGCGGGAATTGAACCCGCGTCCGCAAGAGATCCCCTAAGAGGCCCTACATACTTAGTTTGTATTTTAGTTTGTTGCAAAGACCTCTACAAACAAAATTCTTTGCAACACTCCCCCAGTAACTCTTAACCTGCAACGCTGAAGAAAACCCTTGCAAGCGATCCGACATTATTGACGGAACTTAAATCAACATCGGCGATTCACCTAAGTTCCGTAGCAGAACTAAGCTGCTAATGCGTAGTGTTCGTTTGAAACTACAAAATGCACGTTTTGAATGGGTCCACATGCGCCCATGTATGCTCCTCTAGCTTCACTTCCCACGTCGAAGCCAGTACACCCCCACTTTTCAAAGAACATGTTCTGTTGGTTACAGAACCTGATTAGTGTAATCCACTTCTTATTTTTTGCACAACACTGTTTATTTTCAGCAATCGAATATTTATACTAAATCTGTAAGATTGTGACAGAAATTTCAGGTCTCAACCCCACCCAAATCGGTCGGTGTCGGAATAATTATCACATTTTTTTGCTCGTGATTTTTGCTGACGAAAACTAGACCTTTGGCGAATTTTGCGATTTTGAGAGGGAGTTATCAACCAAATCCCCAGAGTTTTCCACAAAACACATGGTTTTCCAGTGTCAGGGCGACACTGAAATCTGTAAGAAATAATGGTAAACTTAAAAAATATTTATGTCAGAATTTAAGCATTGTAAGTTTTAGCAGCAGACGCAGAAGCGTCCTTTTTGCTAGCTTTAGATGCATTACTGACAGGGAAAAGTTGAAGGTTCAACTGGTACACACGCTCGCCTTTTTCAGACATACGTGCGATCGAGTTTTCCTTGTGTAGAGATTTTCTCAATTGTCTTAATTTAAATTTAATTTCGTTGAATTCTTTTTCCGTCAACGAAAGCGTTAATGACCCGAATTCACGTTCTGTCGGTTCATCTTGGTATAAAGATTCTAAACCTAAATACATCAACTGCATTTGAAGTTTACGAATCAACGCCGGAGGAATTTCCTCGACGACCTCTTTAGATTGACCCTTAGAGATTAATCCCGTCTGAGGATCTTTAATCAACTCACCGCTCGATAATAATTGATTAAGGGCGTGATTGATTTCCGTTTCCGAAGCTTTGCCACGTAACGAGTTCTTCAATTGAGCCACGTCAAACGAAACCCCTTGTTGGTCAGCTAAAGCGTAAATGATCCAGCCAATCCAGTTCGGGACTTTGTCGAAAACCTTGCGGTCTAGTTCGCCGTGTTTCAATTTTTGGTCGACACGGTATTCAGATAATTTCTTTAAAGCATAGTTACGGTCAGCCGGATCTTCTGATTGATTGAACAAAATCAAAAGCTTGAATTCGTCGGTTTGAGACTTATTCAACGAGCAGGCTTTAGCGAACTTTGAGATCATATCTTCAGATAAATTACGCTTACCTTCGATGATCATTTTTAAGTAATTGGGTGATTTAATGTCCGCGGCAGCCGAGAAAATCGCGTAGTTATATGGACGCAATAAATGCTTGGTTGAATCCTTTTTATAACGGTAAAAATCCGCTAAAAAAAGACGGTAATCCATGTAATCTGATACCATCGGAGCATTTAACGAACTATTTGAATTTCCTACGTTTTGATTTAACACTTCTGTCGTATTTTGCATTTTCCCCACCCCAAAAAAAACCTCATGAAATTCATCTCATGAGGTTAGGGCTATGACAACCAAAATATCCGTGGTTGCCCAGCTTTTAAGAACTAATTAATTACGAGATAACTCGATTTGGATTTCGTTGATATAAGTTGAACCTTGGATTCCTAAGAATACTTGAGTTCCGCTGTTATCTAAACGAACGCGCTCCATCGGAGCTAAGTAAATTTCATGACCTGGGTTACGCTCAGACGCCATCACATAACCGTTAACTAATAAGTTAGCGATCGTTACAGCTGGACTGTTTGGAGTTGTTGAAGCCGAAACTGAAACAACACGGTAGCCAGTGTAGTTGCTATCTAAGTTAAATAAACGACGTAAATCCAAAGATTGGTTCATCACTGAACGGTAGATTTGAACCGTTTTAACGATGTTGTTGTTATAATCTGGGTATGGATTTGATGGGTACGGGTTTGAAGGGTATGGATTAGATGGGTATGTTCCATAATCACATCTTCCGTTTTGGTAGTAACCACGTAATGCGTTTTCTAACTGTTGGTTTTGGTTGTAACCATAAGCTCCGTTTTCGAAGTTACCTAAGAAGTTTCCACCAATGTAAAGTTGGTTGTAACGACCAGATACATTTGTTCTTACTGTACAACGACCTAAGTTTCCGTTGATCGCTTGTCTTGTTAAGCTTCCATAATTAGTAGAAGGATAAGACGGATAGCTTGGGTAAGATGGTTGAGATGGGTACGAAGGATATGATGGGTGAGAAGGACCCGGCGTGATTCCGCCGCCACCACCATGACCTGGATGACCGCCACCACCGTGACAATTTGGATCTGTCGGAACAGAACATGGATTATATTTTGGAGGGTTTCCACCGTGACCGCCACCTGGTCCGCCCGGAGTTAATTGCGCCATCGCTAAAGATGACACAAGCGTTACTGTGATCACTGATAAAACTGATTTGCTAAGTGCTGTGAACATAAAAAATCTCCCGATTTAGTGTTTAAGTTAAAATATTAATAAGCTAATTGAATTCTTAATTCTTGAATGTAAGTCGAACCTTCGATTTTCAAATTCACATCTGAATTGAAATAAGTTCCGCGATCCGCTTTCAAGTTGATGTCGTATCCTGGGTTACGCTCTCTATCGTGAACTGAACCGTTAATCACTAATTTCGCTTTTGTTGTATCAGCGCTGTTCGGCGTTGTTGAAGCAGAAACAGAAACAACACGGTAGTTATTGTAACGACCATCAGAGTTGAACAAACGGTTTAAGTTGATTGTTTGGTCATACACTGAACGATTTAAAGAAATCGTTTTAGTGATGTAGGTCTCGTTATACTCTGGGTAAGTAGGGTATGACGGCTCGCTTGGGTAGCTTGGGTATGAAGGATACGATGGATAATCTGGGTACGAAGGATAAGATGGGTGAGAAGGACCCGGCGTGATTCCGCCACCACCGTGACAGTTAGGATCTGTTGGAACGTCACATGGATCATACTTTGGAGGTTTACTTCCGCCACCACCGCCTGGGCCACCTGGTGTTAATTGCGCCATCGCTAATGATGATACTAGTGAAGTAATTGAAATAACTGATAAAATAGTCTTGTTCAGACGTGCTGAAAACATAAAAATCCCCCGATTTAGTGTTCATTTAAATAAGTACGTTTAAACAAAGCAATATACGGGCCCAGATTTTTAGAGTCAGAATGACCAGGTAAAAAAAATAGAAAAAGCGTAACTCGTACGCTTTCTTTATACTAAATGATTACCAAGCTTGAGGGAAAGTTCCTTCGAAAGCTTTTACTTCCGCAGCTGTCATCGTCGTTTTAGGCACACGTGACAATGTCATCCAGATCGCGCCTGTACCGATTGATAATTTTAATCTCAACTGACCTTTACCATTGTTATTCACAAGGCTTACTGATTTCACTAATTGTGATAACACAAAAGATTTTCCAGTTGTTGTTGATAAGTTGTAGTTCGCTGATGGATCTTTATATTTAGTCGCTTCAACAGCTACTACTGTTCCCGCTTCAGGAGCTAATAACGGAGTTCCCACACTGAACGCTTCTTTATCGTTCGTTAATAATTGAATTCCCATTGAAGCTTTACCATTTAACACTTCGTAAGATGAAGCACGTACTGAAGCGATCGTTGCTGCCGGATTTGTTCCTTGAATCGTGTTGTAGATATACGAAGTCCATTTAGTAAAATCAGCATCTGTGATTTTCTCTTGGATACCGAATGAATTATTCATATTTGTATTACGGAAAATAATACGAGCGTATCCGCCTTCGATTTTAATTTTCGCGTAAGCATCATCACATGAAGCTTCTAAACATTTTAAGAATCCACCTTGGAACTCTGAACCCGCTGTTGAAGAAAGTAATGATAATTTCATTTTAGATCCATCGTTCGTGCCTTTTAAACGGATGATCTTCGCTGCTCCGCCTTCAGTCACAACTAAGTCTAAACTCATGTCTGCGCCGCTTTTAAATAAACGCGCACCTGCAATGGCTTGAGCGATATTTTTATTTAATTTTTGTTGTTCAGCTCCTACTGTTGCTGCATTTGTTCTGAACGCATCCATCAAACCGTCATCCGAAGCTGATGTGAAATTTAAATCACCTGATTTGCCACCTGTTACAACTGCTTTAGCATCTTTGAAATCTGGAATTGATGTTTTAGGTTTTTCTTCAGAAGAACCACTACCAGAACCTTTACTTGGAGTTACTGGAACTTTACCAACTGGAGCTGCTTGCTCACCGTTATTATTAGGAGAAATTGGAGGAGGAGTTGTTCCAACTGGAGCACCCGTAGTTCCTGGAATACCTTCTGGATTTGTCGGTTGAGGAATTTGATTTGAAGGAGTTCCGGTAGAACCTGTAGTTCCTGTTGAACCCGTTGTTCCTGTAGTTCCATCTGGATTAACTGGTGTAGGTGTACCTGAAGTTGAACCAATCGTTGGAGTACCTGAAGCTTTCTTTGAATCTTTGCTCGATCCACAACTACTAATAACAGACGCACACAATACTATAGATAGTGTTGATGCAATAGATGAGCGTGTAACTTTGAATAACTTCATAAAACCTCCAAGAGTGGTTACAATTGTCATATGCTAAACCAATGCCTATCCTACGCGGTTATATGAGATTAGAGCCGCGAAATTCTCATAAAGAGACCATTTACGACATACATAAATGTAGAACTTCTAGCTATCTCCGGATATATTTCATAAATGCAAAAACCCGCGAACACCAATTTCTATCAATTGAGCCCCGACGCCATCCTTGATTGCGTCGAGAAAAATGGCTTTATTCCGACGGGTGAAATTCAACAGCTGAACTCCTACGAGAACCGCGTTTTCAACATTAAATTAGAACAAAGCGACGCTTATCCTATGACAGAACTCATCGCGAAATTCTACCGCCCCGCTCGCTGGAGCCGCGAAACTTTACTCGATGAACACGCCTTTGAAGCTGAATTGAAAAAAGAATCTTTAGCTGTGGCGACCGCCTACCCTCTTAAAAATGGGTCTACCGTCGATGTGTTCGATGGCATTTATTTTACATTCTTTGAGAAAATTCGTGGACGACTTCTTCAAGAGCTGATGCCGATTCATTTCAAACATATGGGTCGCTGGCTGGGACAATTACACAATATTGCCGAGAGAAAAACCGCTCTTCATCGTCCAACATTAGGACCTTCCAACGACAACAAGTGGGACATCTTAGATCAATTATATGATCACGTATCACCCGAAGTTCGCGCCGATTACTTTGATGCGGCCGAGACCATTTTTTCTCGTTTAGATGAAGTGCTGACAGATACAAAACTCATTCGTATTCACGGCGATCTTCATCGCGGAAATATTTTAGAATCACCCACAGACGGCTTTGTCGTGGTCGATTTCGATGACTTTGTAAATGGGCCTTCGATTCAAGATGTGTGGATGCTCATGCCGGATACAGACTTTCAGGATACAGACTTTCAGGATACAGACGAATTTCAAGAATTTGTGTCGGGTTATGAAGAACTTCGTCACTTCCCATACCACGAATTACCATTAATTCCGCTATTGCGTGGTTATCGTATTATAAATTATGCCGCATGGATTTTAAATCGTTGGAGCGATCCAAGTTTCCCAAAAATATTTCCGGAATTTAACACGTATAAATACTGGGCCGAAGAAACAGAGTCCTTAGCCCGTATTGCACATTCTCTTTAATTAAGTTGAATAGCTGCTTCGACTAAAGCGAGATCATCAATTTTAAATAACAGAGCTTTGCGAGCGATATTATAATCACTGAGAAGAAATTTAAACTTTAAATAAAAAATATTCTTTTCTACTTTAAAGACAGCCTGCCTGATAGGTTTGCTTACACCTTTAACCTTTAAATCACCAGTACAATTACCCTGATCAGACGTTGTATAAGAACAAACAACCTTAGATAAAATAATTTCCGGATATTTTTCAGCATTGAGCATTTTTTCAGAACGCATCATCTTTTTTGTCGCAGCAGGCTCGACATTTAACTCATCTACTTTAACAATTTGTTGAGGCAATAAAACTCCAGTGTTCGATTTAATTAAATTTATATTTGCAGAATTATAGTTCGCTTCAACATCAGTAATACTTTTTAACTTAATTTTAATTTGACCGCTGCCGGCATAAACAAAAATCGAATTTAAAATGATCAACATAACGATTATCGATTTATTCATTTGATTCCTTATTTAATAAGCCCGCCTAAAATGTTTATTTCTTCGATTCTATTCTCTGCGTTAGTTTCAACTTCAGCTCTCATTTTTTGAGCTTCAGCAGGCGTTTTACAAGCAGCGATGTTTTTAGCACGCGTCCAAGCTCTTTTTCTTAAGTTAATAGTCCAAGCTACTAAAATTTCTTCTTCCCACTTCAAAGGAAGCAATTGTCGCATCTGACCGTAGCTTTTTATTTCTTTCCAAATATCAGGTGTTTCATTCTTAAGGGCATCCGCAATTTTTAAGTAGTCAGCTTTTACTGTTGGAGATTTAAAGTTCGTTTTAACCTCTAAAAGAGCAAACACCATGTCGCGTGAAATATGCGCTTGCATAGCGGCCATCAATTCAGAAGATAATCGCGGACTTTTATCTTTAATGGCTTTAAAAACTTCACGCCATGCTTTTGGAACATTCTTAACGTCTCCTACTAGTTCACCTAAAATAATCTCGCGGTAAATATTTCCGAATGAAATTAAAAGCTGATTGACCCAATAAGGATTTTTGAATTTTCTATCTTTAATGAAGCCGTTAACGCTTTCACTTGATGTCGCATACACCTCAAGAAAAAGACCACGTCCATCTCGAGCATCATGCAATAAAGAACCGACATTATGAAAAACCTGAGTAATTTGCTCAGGTTTAGTAAAAGGCGTTCTTAGTAGCTGAACGGCTTCTTTAGTTTTAACATCTAGAGTTTCAACAAAAGCTTCATTTATGAAAATCTGGTTATTTGAAGCCTGCGAATGTAAAGAGATCAAGGATACAAGAAGTACCATTAAATTTCTCATTTGTTCTTAACTACTTTCTCTTCTGTTTTTTCTTCAGTCTTTTCTTCTTTGTCTTCTTTATCAGCTTTTTCTGTTTTCTCAGTTGGTGCTACTGCAGCCGCAACCGCGATGTGTTTACCTAAAGCTTTTTGTAATCCAGCTGTATTCATGTTCTTGCTATCTAAGTTCGAACATAACATCACTGATTTTTCTTCAGTTGCCTTAGCTGCTTCTTCAGCTGTGGCATTTTTATCAGAAGCTTTCATTCTGATTGCAAGCTCAACACCTTTTTGAACGGGGTCAGCTTCATCTGTCGCTATTAATTCAGTAGCAGCTGTGATATTTACGATCACGTTTTGAGCGTGTGTGTATTTATCTTGCGCTGGTACGGCAATCGTACATGCGACTTTATTAGCTTTTAATGCATCTACTAATTTAGCTGAATCTGTTTGTAATTCACCATCAACGATGAACATTTTCCAAGATGTATTTTCTTTAGCAAACATTTCTTTAGCTTCATCAGATACAACTAATTTAGCTGCTCTTAATTGAGCCATTCTTTCATTTCTCGCTTTAGTTACGTTAGCTGAAATTGTATTTTCTTTACCTGTTAAATCTTTTAAAGCTAAAGCGTACTTGATACAAGAAACTGACTTGCTATTGACTGCGCGATTTTTACCATCCGCTTCGCATGATTCAATTTTTTCTGTTTCGAAAGCTTTCGCCCAGTCTAAACATAATTGATGGTAAGTTGTGTAATTAGCAATTCTATCTTTTTCTAAAGTCGATGAAAGCTTATCAACTTCGATGATTTTAGCTTCTAAAGTTTTTAATTGAGCATCATTTTTAACGATGACTTCAGAGCAAGCTTTAGGAGCTGCGGCTTTAACTTCAACTGTTTTTGTTTCTACAGCTGGAGCAGTTGCTTTCTCTGTTTTTTTATCAGCATCAGCACTCTTTTTAGTTGCTACTGGTGCTGCGGTTGTTTTATCGGCAGATGATGTTGTCGCTACTTTTTCGGCGTCGACCTCAGGAGAATCAGCCTGTGGTAAAACTTGCGGTTCTACTTTAGTTCTATCACCACTTGTTACTACAGTTTGATCTTTTGTTCCTGGAACATCTTTTAATGAAGGATCTTGAACATTCTTATTCTCATCGCCTGCAGTTGGTGCTCCTGCTTTAGTTACTGTGTTTGGTTGAACACCACGAGCACTTCCCTTTTTTTGACAACTCATCGACATCAATAAAGCGGTTGCGATCACACCTTGAACTAATAATTTTGAATAACTGACTTTCATAAAGCCTCCATTAATTTAATTTTCTTAAACTTCTATACAAGGCTTTCTATTTCAAAAGCCGGTCCAACTGTTTCTCGAAGGCTTAAAGTGGTCTAATTTCGTTCTAGGGATTTTCGATTTCAGAGTGTCTCAGAGTGATACGTGATTTCCTGTCTACGATCTTTACACCTATCAGCCTTGTAACAGGAGATTTGGCCTTTAAATAAGCATCCAGGGCCTGTTTCACTGGGCCAAGCATGGCATTTACTTGATACATTTCACTGAATCAAGTACACCAACAAGTGGCCAGGTCCCATACGATAGACTTGTTACTGAATCCGCTAGGTCCGGAAGGAAGCAACGGTGTTTAACGAGCTATGCGATATGGATCGCCTGGCCCTTATTTTAAATCAGATCGAGGGCGATTTTGTCTTATCAAGTGTTGGCCAGAAAATATAGATCTCAGACTTTCGATCAAATGGTCGGTCAGAATCATATTTCTCAAACCATCATGAACGCTCTTAAAAATAATCGTTTACCACATGCTCTTCTTTTTACTGGAATCCGTGGAACTGGAAAAACATCTTCCGCACGTATCTTGGCAAAAAGTATTCGTTGTACTAACTCAAAAGATTTCACGCCATGTGGTGTGTGCGAAAGCTGTATTGAAATCACAGCCGGTCGTGCAACCGATGTTATCGAAATCGATGGAGCTTCGAACAATGGTGTGGATGCCATCCGTGATCTTCGTGATAGCGTGATGTTCAGCCCGTCATCGGGAAAATATAAAATCTTTATTATCGATGAAGTTCACATGTTATCATCAAGTGCGTTTAATGCGTTGTTAAAAACGTTAGAAGAACCACCTCCGCACGTGATCTTCATTATGGCGACGACTGAAATTCAAAAAATTCCACAAACGATTTTATCTCGTTGTCAGCGTTTTGATTTCCGCCGTATTCCAATCAAGCAATTAGCCGATCACTTAAAATGGATCTGTAATCAAGAAAACATCAAGATCGATGAAAAAGCTTTATGGCTTCTAGCTCGTCAAGGTGAAGGCTCTGCCCGTGACTCTTTAAGCTTACTGGATCAAGTTATTAATTTCTCGACCGCTCTTCAAGGTAACGCGATCACCGATGCCACTGTTTCTGAAATCTTAGGATTAACAGATCGTGCTTTAGTGTTCGAAGCCTTCCAATGTCTTATCCACCGTGATGATAAAGCGATGTTAGCTTTATTAAAACGTTTAGGCGAAGCTTCGGTGAACGGATCTTTATTCTTAGATGATTTACTTCGTTTATTCCGTCATTCGATTTTATTACGTTCGGCTTCAGCTGAGGGTGTGTCGAATGTTCAAATTGATTTGCCGACAGATGAAATCACAATCTTAACTGATTTGATTCAGCCGTTAAGTTTAACGGACTTACACATGTTGTTTGATATGTGCTTTAAATCAATGAACGATGTGCTTCGTTCGCATGAACCTTTATTAGTTTTAGAAATTTCTCTTCTTCGCATGTCACAAGCTCCTCAGATTAAAGATTTACAATCTTTATTAGGTCAGCCCACCACAGGCGCGGGAGCAGCTCCAGCCCCAAAGGCCGTTGAGCAGGCGAAAAAACCTGCTCCGATCACTTTCACAAAACCCGCGGCTCCTTCAGCACCAGAAGCTCCCGTTGCGCAGGCAACTCCTGTAAAAATGGAAACTGTTCAACCCGTTGCTTCAAAACCGGCACCGGTTAAGGTTCATGTTCCTCAGACGCCTTCGCAGGATACTTGGTTTGAATTCATTCAATTTTTAAAACAGAATGAACCTATTCTAGCTGCCAAAGCTGAAAATTTAGTTTTTGAGCAGTTAAACGGAAAAACAATTCAACTGGGAATCCCGATGGTTTTCGGTTTCTTGTTGGATCAAATTACTCAGGCGGAAACTAAACAAAAACTGCAAGGATGTATTGATTCTTTCTTTGGCAGTGGCTACAATTTTGAGATACAGAAGACAAAAGCTTCGACGGGTGATTCGGCTTTGAATATTGCAGCTAAAAAAGAAATTCAAGCCGAAGAAAAATTAAAAGATTCATGGGCTCAAGATCCACGAATCAAAAAAGCCCAGGAAATATTTAACGGTACAATTAAAGTCGTCAACAAAGCAGATTAGACGACGTTCAAGGAGTTCACATGAAAGGTTTCGGCGGCGGCGGAATGGCCAATTTGATGAAGCAAGCTAATCAAATGCAAATGAAAATGAAAAAGGCTCAAGAAGATTTAGCACAAAAAGAATTTACAGGAACTGCTGGTGGCGGAGCTGTAACAGCTAAAGTAAATGGCGAAAATAAAATTTTATCTTTAACGATCAATCCTGAAGTTGTTAAATCTGGTGACGTAGAAATGTTACAAGATTTAGTTTTAGCAGCCGTAAATGACGCTAACAAAACAGCTAAAGATGAAACATCTAAAGAAATGTCTAAAATCACTGGCGGAATGAATATTCCAGGAATGTTCTAAACCCGATGTTACATATCGCTTCATTAGAAAAATTAGTGCATGAATTGAATCGTCTTCCGGGCATCGGTCCGAAGACGGCTCAACGTTTGGCGTATTATATTTTACGTTCAAAAGATGCCTATTCAGATAAACTCTCTGAAGCGTTAATGCGTGTTAAAGCCGAAGTTCACACGTGCCCTGAATGTTTCAGTTACACGGACCGTGACCTTTGCAAATTCTGTGAAGATCCTCACCGTCAAACGGAAAGTTTATGCGTTGTTGAGGAACCTTCTGATATCTCTCGTATCGAATCGTCTGGGGCCTTCCACGGAAAATACCATGTTCTTCATGGTGTGATCTCTCCGTTAGATGGTATTTCAGCGAAACATTTAAAAATTCAAGAACTGATCAACCGTGTAGATGCTTCTAACGAAAACGGAAAACCGATCACTGAAATCATCTTAGCTTTAGACGCAGATCTTGAAGGCGATACGACAGCTCTTTACTTAGCTAAACTTTTCCAAAGTAAAAATGTTCGTATCTCTCGTATCGCTCACGGTATTCCGATGGGATCTGATATTGATTTTATCGACGACCGCACGATGGGTCGCGCTTTAGAAAATCGGGTACAACTATAAATGTCTTTGTTTAATTACAACGCCAAAGAAATTCACTGTAAAATCGTTTATTACGGGCCTTCATTAGGCGGTAAAACAACGAACATTCAGTGGATGTACCAATCGTTGGCTTCTGATCAAAAATCAAAACTGGTGGCTTTAAACACAGAAATCGAAAGAACTTTATTATTCGATTTCTTGCCACTAGATGTGGGTGATATCCGCGGTTACAACACGCGTTTTCATCTTTACAGCGTTCCGGGACAAATCGTGTACGATGCGACTCGTAAGCTGATTCTTCAAGGGATTGATGGCGTGATTTTCGTAGCCGATTCGCAAGCGGATCGTTTAGATGAAAATCTTCAAGCTTTCGAAAACTTAGAAAAGAACCTGTATCAACAGGGCTACAACATCAAAGATATCCCTTTAGTGCTTCAATATAATAAACGTGATCTTCCGAATGCTCTACCTGTAGCGGAACTTCGTAAGCATTTAAATCGTTATAATTCAGTTGAAATTGAAGCTAGTGCCTTTGAAGGTAAAGGCGTCCTAGAAAGCTTTAAGTCAATTTCGAAGTCCATCATCCACACACTAAAAGGTGGAACTGCTATCTAGTTTTGTGCTATATACTACTCGTATATGGACTATTTAGCGGAAATTAAGAAACTCAAACAAGAGAAAGACGTCGCCATCCTAGGGCATTACTACGCCGAAGCAGCGATTCAAGATCTAGCCGATTATGTCGGAGACAGTTTCTATTTAGCTAAAATGGGTCAACAAGTTCCGCAGAAAAATATTCTTTTAGCGGGCGTGGTTTTCATGGGTGAATCTGTGAAAATTTTAAATCCTGAAAAAACAGTTCTGGTTCCTGAATTAGAAGCGTCTTGTTCTTTAGTAGAAGGCGCTCCTTACGATAAATACTTAGCTTGGCGTCGTCAGTACCCTGATGCGCTTTGTATGACCTACATCAATTCTAGCGCCGAAGTAAAATCAATTTCTGATGTGATTATCACTTCAAGTAATGCGGCCGAGATTTTAGATAGCATTCCCAAAGATCGTCGTATTCTTTTTGGTCCCGATCAGCACTTAGGAAAATGGCTCAGCAAAAAAACTGGCCGTGAAATGATCTTCTGGCCTGGAGCTTGTCAGGTTCACATTTTATTTAATGCCACTCGTTTACAAGAATTAATTGCTCAGCATTCAGATGCTTTAGTGATTGCTCATCCTGAATGTGATGATGAAATCTTAAAACATGCTCAGGTGATTGGTGCGACTTCGAAACTATTGAGCGAAGTTGAAACGAATAAGAAATATAAAAAGTTTATCGTGGCTACTGAAACGGGAATTTTCCATGAAATGCAAAAACGCCGTCCTGACGCTGAATTGATTCAGGCTCCAGTTGTGGATGAAAATTGTAAATGCAATGATTGTCCATTTATGAAAATGAATAGCGTTGAAAAAATCTATCACGCTCTTAAAACTTTCAAACCGGAAGTGACTGTGCCTGAAGATTTACGTTTAAAAGCGTTCACATCTTTAGATCGAATGATGAAAATCACCAGCAAACAGCCAGTTACATGGCCTTCAAAGTTTGAGGGCTAATATGGTTGATCTATCTTCTTTTGTAGATCAGATCAAAGTTCAATTAAAAATTAAATTTTTAGAAATTCATCTTGATTCTAAATTTGGCTCTATATCTGGTGGCCACCGTGAAAATATTCGAAAACACATCGTTCAAACTTATTCCCCACTGTTATCCACATGGGAAAAGAAAGCGATTTTAGATTTAGTCTCACTACCGGTAGGGGAAAATTTATTTTTTTCAATATCGCACACGAAATCGATCGGTGGTTACGTAGCTTGCGATCAACGCGTTGGTTTTGATTTGGAAGAAGTCAGTCGTTTAGCTTTAGAAACGGTGTCGCGTATTTGTAAAGACGATGAAATCAAAGCTTGTCCTGATTTTAAATTTCTATGGTCAGCTAAAGAAGCTTTAGTCAAACTAGCCGGAGCAGCTAAAAAGACAGTTTATCTCGTGAGCGATTTTCAATTGAACGAATGGGAACAATTAACGAATCAAACGTGGTCTTTCAAAGCCACGGATAAAAATGGCACAACTTACAAAGGAATAGCGTCGAATGAAACACTCAATACTATTCCCTGCACGCTCGCCATAGCTATATTAGGCAATAGATTGAAATAACTAAGTTCTTACTGTTTTAGTATGAATTGGCTTGTGTTTTAAGCCTCTTTTAATATCTAATAAAATATAAAATGTTTAAAGTTATTTTAACAAGTGTATTACTGATATCTTTATCCGCGCTGACTCAGGTTTTTATTCCATTTTCTTTTTGGAGTGGAGCCTCTGCACTTTTGGTCATATCAGATGCTACGACTTACAATTTCGGATCTATTACTGTCAGTACCAATGTAGATAAGACATTTACCGTTTCTAATTCTGGATCAGCCCCAGCTTCTTCAATAGCGGGGCTTGCTTTTTCAAATGCTGCTTATACTTTTAAAGGTGGATCATACCCAGGAACTGGTGGTACATGCAGCACAACTCTGGCGGCTCTTAGTTCTTGCACGGTTGTTGTAACAGCTAACAGTGCATCAATAGGGACAATTGCCAGTACACTACAAATTTCCTATGTAGCAAAATTGGCAACTACGGCCAGTCGCCCTGTCACGGCCACTTTTGTTAATACAGCAACTCAATTAGCATGGGTAACGACTCCAAGTTACATGAAAATTAACGATTGTAATGCGGTGACTATTCAACGACAGGATGGAGCAGGTAATCCTGTTACAACAGCTTCAGCTACGGCGATTACTTCGTTGTTATTTAACAGCGGAACAGCAGGAACATATTATTCTAATTCTGGATGCACAACTACAATCACAACTTCTTCGATTGCGGCAGGCACAAATTCAATTACAATTTATTTTAAAAATACCACATCAGGTCAAACAGGAATAATAGTCGCAACAGCTACAGGATTAACTTCTGCGTCCCAAAATGTAACGATTACGGCAGCACCCACTAAATTATTTGTTAATCCTGCACCCACTATAAAAACTAATACCTGTACTGCTTTTACAGTCTACACGATGGATGCAAATAATTATCAATCAAATGCAGGTACAACAGTAACAGTTAATTTAACAACGACAGGATCAAATGTTTATTATTCTGATTCTGGGTGTTCGACTTCAATCACTTCAACAACTATTTTATCAGGAACAAGTTCAAGAACGATTTATACTAACAATGCTACTATTCAAACGGCGACCTTAACAGGAACAGATGCCGCTGCTATTCTGACTTTATCATCTAAGTCCGTTAATTTTAATTCCTCGTTAACTTGGTGGAATGCCTCATGGACTCGTCGGATTCGTATCGATATTAATAATGCCGATCAAGCTACGTCTTTCACCAATCAACCCATCTTGGTTAAATTGACTACTTCTATTGTCAACTATTCTGATATCCAAGCCAACGGAGCTGATATTCGCTTGGTAGCTTCAGATGATACGACATCACTTAATTATGAATTCGATAAATGGAACTATAATGGAACTTCAGAAATTTGGGTTCAAATTCCTTCGATCGCAGCCTCATCATCTGCAGGATATTTTTATTTGTATTATAAAAATCCAACCGCTACGGATGCGCAAAACAGAAGTGGTGTTTGGACGAACTACTGGGCTGTCTGGCATTTAGGAGAAGATCCTGCTGGAAGTGCTCCGCAATTTATTGACTCAACAGGAAACGCACGAAATGGGACCGCCACAAATTCGCCAACACGGACGACAGGCCAAATTGGTGATGCTTCTGATTTAAATGGAGCCACTGATTACATCAACATTAGTGTTGATTTAGCTCCAGTACTTGGGGCATCGAGCACATTTTCCTGTTGGATGCGCACATCACAAACAGGAGCAGGCAGCTCTTGGGCGTCTCCGGGACTTACTGGTATTGAGCAAGGCGGAGGAGGTAACGATATCTTTTTTGGTTGGATCGACAATACTGGTTTAATAGGAATAACAGCAGGAAACGGTGCTAATGCAAAATCAAGTTTTGTCGTGAATAATAATGCTTGGAGACACGTAACGATGACTCGAAATGCTACATCCGGAGCTGCTGTATTTTATATAAATGGTGTACAAAGTGGGTCCGCTACATCGGAAACAGGAAATAAAACTTTAACATTTTCATCGTTAGGCCGAATGATTAACGCCTTAAATTATAATGGTTTAATAGACGAGGTTCGCATCTTTAATTCTGTTCAATCAGCAGCACAAGTCAAAGCCGATTTTAAGTTTATGTCAAATACAAATGTGATCTATAATTCGATAGAATCAGGTCCATAATTATTTTCAAATTGAGGATATTAATTTTTCAAAAATTGATTCACTCTATTCTCTAAAGTGGGACTGATTCCTGATGTCATCCAATGTATTTTAGCTTTTTCATCTAAAAAGATAACTGTCGGAGTTTGAGTCACTTCAAACGAATTGGCTGCAGATCCTGATTCGTCTAATGCAATTAAAAATTGATAGGAATTTTTATTAAGGAAATTATTAACAATTTCTTGTGACTCACTCATGTTGATCGCGAGCAGTTCATTAGATTTAATTTGGCCTTGAGCCATTAATTTATTGAATCGATTCAGTTCAATTTTACAGGTCTCACAGTCGGAGTCCCAGAATACGATGATCATTTTTTGATTTTCGATTGGAAAACTAATTTCTTCACCTGATAAACGTCTTAAAGAAGTTGTTTTTGAAATAGTATTTTGCAATTTAAAATTTTTATATATTTCAGGAATTTTAAAAAAAATAAAAAGAACGATAAGAATATAACTTAATTTTTTTGTCATTTAATTTCAATCAATTGTAAACAGTCAGTTGAACAATAGTCAAATATTTTAAACTATGCAGCTGTTTACTCATTTTTGGAATTTCCAAGAAAATCTAATGTCTCAAAATGAGAATTTATCTTTTTTATAAGGAAAAATATTTTTATTCTACTAAACACTTTACTTTGGTCTGTGGCTTGCCAAGAAATTAGGTAACGATACTTAGATGAAAGGCATGAAATATGTCAGCAGCAAAAAAAAATGCGATCCGCGATAAATACAGATCAGCATTACGTAAAGAGATTAATAACGATGAAGCTTTTCTTTAACATCCACGAAATGGTTTTATAAAGCGACGAAGGTAATTCCCAGCACGCTCGCCATAGCTATTTACAGCTAATGGCTTGGATAATTTCGCAATTTTCTGCTTTTAAAATACAGTGAGTTGTATTCACTGATTCATCAGCATTGATGCTATCAACCATTTCTTCATGTTCATTAGCGTAAGTGTAATCACTGTATTCTGCGTACGTGTAACCGTTCATGCTGCAAACAGCCTGAGCGTTTTCAGGTGTATTTTTAATACTAACAAAATTAATTGATGGATAAAAAAAGACTTCAGCATAAGCTGCGCTTGCAAATAATAGTGAAACTAAGACTAATTTTTTCATAGGGATTCCTTTGGTTGTTTGTTTTACGAAAACAAGGTAAAGCAAAGGTCGGGCCATAGTTCTTTTGATAAAGTGACACTAGAGGGTTCGGTTAATTTAACCGAAAATTCAGTTAAAAACTCTATGGCACAAATCTGTGGCCAATGATAATCAAAATATATGAATAAGACTAAAAATTTAAAGCCTCCCTTTGTTCAGAACTGCACCCAACTTAAACAGTATCTTAGCGATTACTTTACTTACCGCAAATCAATGGAAAAAAATTTCTCTTATGATATTTGGGGCGCTGAACTGGGCTTTAAAAGTCGCTCATTCATGAGAATGCTTTCTAATGGCGAGCGCAATGTTACACCTAGAGTGGCCCAAATTCTATCTGCAAAATTAGGTTTTACACCGGAGCAGGAAGAATACTTCTCTTTATTGGTTCAACACAGTAATGCGAAAACACCTTCTCAAAAAAAGATCTACGTCGAAAAAATGTTAGAATTTACTGAAGCAGAGCCAGATTTAATTGAAATTAAAGAATATGAAAAGTTTTTATCTTCACCTTACTTATCTATGCTGTTTTTATTGATTTCATTTGAAGACATGGTTTCAACCGAAGCTAATCTAAAAAAACTAATCGACGTCAAAACGACTGATTTAAAGAAAGCTTTAAAAACATTAGAAACAATGGGCATGATTAAATCTGAAACTTACTCGGGGTCTAAAAAAAGATGGGTTTCTAATTCAAAATCTTTCCGTATCCCAGGAAGACCGAAAGACAAATCGATTGTTGAATTTCATCAGCAAAGTTTAAAAGAAGCCAGCCAAGTATTAGCTGGCAATCAAGCATTTCGCCATTTTAGAAGTATTTATTTTAGTGTAAATGAAGATGCGACTGAAGAACTTAAACAAGAGGTAGAAATTTTCTTAGCTAAAATGAAGCGTAAATATGCGGGCGGATCATTGAACAAAAAAAGGCTCGTAAAACTAAATTTACAAGCCTATCCGGTATCTCAAGTTTATACTAAATAGATTTTTTTCTTTCTAAAGAGCAAATGAGTTGGACATTATAAAAGGGTAATTTTTTCCCGCCAAAAGTGATTTCACGTGTACTTTTTGAGAAAAGTAACATCGCTGAAATACTACTTGATTGCGTCTTTGCAGGAAAATTAATAAAATCTTGTTCAAGAGTTTGAACACCTGTCACGTCATCTGTTAACCAGAGAGTTGAACCATACATAGCGCCATCAATTTGTCTTATGCTAATTTTAGCCTGGATGCCGCTGCCGCCACCTAAGTCAGCTTTAGTATCCACTTCAAAATCTCCTGTCGGTTCACTTCCTGTGATGTTAAGAGGAATATTTTGTTCAGGTCCGCCAGAACCGTTCACTAAAAATTTACAAACGGCAGAGGCCGGAATTTCTACTTTTACACCGGCAGGTCCTACATTTCCAGTTTGAGCTGGATTTCTTTTTCCTGACTCCATTGTTTTAAAACTTTTAGCTGAAGATATCGAAACAGCAGCCAGTACAGATACACAGATTAATAAATGTTTCATAAACATTCCTTTCGTTTATTGTTTAATTAAAGATTCGTCTGACTCAAATTTGTGCCCTAGTCTAGATTGTATAAACAATCGATTAATGACCTAAAGTATACGTCTCAAAGTGAGAATTTATCTTTGATTAAAGGAAAAAAATATTTAAATTCCAATAAACACTTTACTTTGGTCCATGGCTTGCCGAGAAATGTGGTAACGAACTAGAAGAAAGGCCTGAAATATGTCAGCTGCAAAAAAACAAAATGCAATGAGAGATAAATACAGATCTGCATTACGTAAAGAGATTAATAAAGATGAAGCTAAGTTGACGTTGGATTCTATTTCTTCCATGGAGAACTTAGAGAAGCTCGCTAAATACGGTGAAATCGTTGAAGCGTCTGCTACAGGGATTTTGATCTGCATCCAACGCGAAGATTTCGTAAGTAAAGACTTACGTGCTAATTTAACTATTGATCAACTTATCGGAAAAGAAGTTTTCTTTAATATTCACGAAATGGATTTAGAAATTTCGGGTAAAGTAGCCCGTACTAAATTCTTAGGCAAAAAAGGATTCCTGATCGCCGTGGACTACAGCAGCGATTCTCCGGAATACTGGCGTGAATGTCTAATGGATATGTTACCGACGAAGTAATTAGAGAGCGACGAAGGCTGGTAAGTCTTTTTCGCTGATCAATACAATTGAATAGTGTGGTGGTAAGAACCACGCTATGGCTTCAGCCACTCCAGCATGTTCTTTCGCTGGAGGATTTCCTAAAGATTCCAATGAAAAGCATAAGTCATAATTTGTTCCGTCTTGTGAAACCATCAAGACTTTCGGAGCCAATACAGATTGGTCACGGAAGAAATCTTTTAATACTTTACGAACGTACAACGGTAAGAACTGTTCTGTCGGTACACCGGTCGTGATCTTATTGTTTTCGTAAGCTGCTTCTCCAGACTTATTAGCAAGGTCAGGTCGTAAGAAATATCCTGTTTCACGGAAAGACCAAATCATACCGTATGAGAAAACGTAGTCAGGATATGGTTCACGACGAGGATTAACGACTAAGCCGATACCTTTAGTTGATAACCAGAAAAATAATTTTTGTGTTGTTTCGACTTCATGAGCTTCGTCCGTGTCTTTACCGAATGTTTCACAAATCAGATAAGGCCAACCGTCTGGGCCCTGTTGAGGATCTTTTGAAAGTAAACGAACCTGTTCGTCAGAGAACTTTTTAAAAAACTTTTCTTCCCAAGCAAAATTGCGATCTTGTTCAGGTACTTTCAATAAATCAGGTAACGTGTTCATGTATATAAGACTCTCTAAACCTAATGGTTTACTTTATTGTGTTATGAACAATAACTAAACTTTTATAGCCTTGCCAACGAATAACATCACCCTGAGCAGTTTTTAAAACTTCACCTTTACGATTAAATTTAGGCACTAAACCTTTTCCGGCATTTTTCACCATAGCATAAAGAACAGGAGCTTGGCTTGGATGCATTCTCACACAACCACCCGATGCACGTGATCCTAAATTGCCCTCAGTTCCACCTGGAGCTTGATGTGTTGCAATACCAGCTTCAAAGAATACTGCGTAAGGCATCCATGTTTGCCACAAGTTAGAAAAATAATTTTCAACTAACTCATCGATATCAAAATAACCTGTTGGAGTTTGTGACCAGTATGCGCGGTTCGAGCAGTGATCTTTTTTAGGATCTTGTCCTTTCGAACATCCTTTTTCAAAAGTTTCACGGCCACTGGAAATGCGTGTGATGTTGCTTAATTTACCATTCACATAAACACGCAAAGTTTGTTTGTCTTTTCCAGAATTAGCTTTGTTAATCACGATCACATTTGTGAATTCTTTCAACCAAGGTTGTGTGTTGAAATCCGACTCGACAAAAGGACGTGCTACATAATCTGCAGGTGCAACATTTGGGTCTTCATCGTGATCAATATTTTGAGCGAACGAAGATGTCGCTAGTAATGCACATAATAAAAATAAAAAAGCTTTCACAAAGAACCCCTTTGCTTTCAGACGTAATATAACTCGTCAGATCGAACAAAACGCATGTTAAGAGAGTCTTTTTACAGAGACAAGCTCATGAAATTACATTGAAAATTATTCAGAAAAAAATTGTCTATAGCTAATATAGAGCAGCCGTAGGTCCTAATCTGAGACGCACACTCTTAAACTTTCGCCATTTTTCAATTATAATAAATACAGTATGAGCAAAATTGATGAGGAGCTATCATGTTAAAAAAACTACACTATTTGGTTACTATATTATTCGTTCTTAGCTGTTTGGTAACGACAGAAGCTTTTGCCCAGAGCCAACCTCCAAGATTTTCTGCTGGTGCCATGTTGATGGCGGGAAAAGGTAAAATGGGGAACGGCCTGGCTGATGCGCCTGAGCGTGATATGACTTATATTCCTGTAGCCCTTTTTGCCGGCGTGAATATGAAAAAATTCCGTTTAGGTTTGAACTACGAATACATGATGTCGAGCCAAAACACAGATCCAGCTGAAGTCGCTAACACGAATACAAGCGGTACAGGAAATTCTATCGGTCTTCGTTTAGAATACTACGACGGTAAAAATGCTTTCGGTGCTGTATATCACGCATCAACAACATATACGTTAGAAAAACAAACTGCGGCCGGAGTGAGTGCAACTTATAAAGGTACGGGCTTCAGTGTTCAGTACATGCGCCAACTTAAAAAAAGAATCGGTTTCGTTATTGATTATACAACGGGTGAATTCAACGAGAGTTTAGCGAGTGGAAATATTAAATGGGATCGTATTGGGTTGGGGATCGTCTTCTCTAACTTCGCGGGAACAGGAAGAGGCCGCTAAAAATGACTTTACAAAAAAAACTAAAGAAACTGCTTTTAGTCAGTGGACTAATGAGTTCAGTTTTGCTTATCTCGAATTGTGCAGGCAATGAGTCAACTGAAGAAAGTTTCGCTCCAGGCGATTTGCCGCAAGCGATTGTTAAAACCATCAAAGTTAATAATGGCGGAGCTTTTTATTGCAGTATTTCTGGTGGCTGTCCTTTAGAAGTCACTGGGAAAAATTTTTTCAAAAAAGCAAAAGTTTACGTCGGAAACTATCCATGTTTAGAAACGGTGATTAGCGACGATTTCGAAAAAATTTCATGTGTCGTGGGACCAGGACAAAATGGTGTTTACGATATCAAAGTAGTTAACTTCGACGGAAAAGCTTCCGTTTTAGATGAATCTGTAACAGATCCTACAACACTTCAATTTTCTTACGCTTCATTTTTATATTTAGGCTCGCAAGAAAATCCAGGAAAAGTTTACGGCTATGCTCAACATCCCACAACCGGAGCGTTGTTGAATATCGTCGGTAGTCCTTTCTCGATTGCTGGTCATGTCGGAACATACGGCGTAGTGATCCATCCAAATAATAAATACATTTACGCAGCCAACGTTTCTACCGGAACTGTTTCTGCATTTTCTATTACACCTGAAACAGGAAAATTAGTTTCGCTAGGTGCACCCATTTCTTCAGGCGGTGGATCACCAAATGGACTTTTCTTCCATCCAAGTGGTCGTTATGTTTACGTCACCAACCAAACAACAAATGACATCACTGGATTTTACGTCGCAAATAACGGAACTCTTACTACGATGCCAGCTACTTTCCCTACGACTGGCGCTTCAACCATCAACGGAGTTGTTATTAGTTCTGATGGACGCTTTTTATACGCAGCTGCTATGGGTGGAAATGGCGGTGTGGCCGCATTCACAATTGATCCCACAACAGGTTTCTTAACTTCAATTCCTGGAACTCCTTTTATCAATACACTAGGTGGAGACACTTCAAACCCAGGAGATGGAATTTCAATTCACCCGAATGGTAAATGGCTTTACATGGGTTTAGTGAACATCCACAAGATCTCAGTTTGGTCGATCGATCAAACATCAGGATCATTAACTCCAGTGGAAGCTCCCATTGCGAATAACTCGCCGACTCCGTTTAATGATAACGGAGGATCAGCTTCAACTGTCTCTGATGATGGACTGTTTTTATACGGAACAGCCTTCTCTACAGCGGCAGGAGATCCGAAAAAAATCGTAACATACTCTATTGATCAAACAACTGGTGGATTGAATCGCGTATCTAATGTTGATACTGGCGGAGGACCTAACGATGTTCGTATCGATACGACAGGAAATTATGCGTACACTTGTAATTCAAGAAATCCAGCCTCAGTCAGCGCCTTCTCTGTGAATAAAATTACAGGTGTCTTAACGGCTCTTTCTCCTCGTGATTACGCTATTCCAGGAGCGCCGTCTTCGGGCCCCGGTATCATGGTTATTCAAAGAAATACGCAAAGTATTTTAGAAGCTCCAGAAGAACCGTAACTAAATATCTGTATAATTAATAATTCGACCCAAATTACAAAGCTCGTGATTCGTCCGAGCTTTTTCTCCATAACTTGGGAAAATTAAGCGGCCGTCAAAAGGGGCCTTAATTTCTATCACTCCTTCGTGAGCTAAAACTTGTCCTTGTTTAATTGGTAAGTAACTGACTAAACCCGGAACTAAATGTGTATTTCCCATGTTGGTAATCGAATTTACTAGGTGTAGTACAGAAATGTCTTTTGGTTTTTTTATCTCTGTTGTTTTTAAAGTTTTTACCAATTCTAAACAGCCCTCAGCCACTTTTTCGGAAAGCTCCATGGAAAAACCTTTTTGTCCACATTCTATAACCATCGCTTTGATTTTTTTTGAAGAAGAATACTCTAACATCGTTTTTCCTGATTTAGAAAAACCTCCGGCCCCAAAAGTGACAACTGGAAACTGCGGTAATAATTGATTCGCGATTTGAATCAATTCGTGATTGTGTTCAATCACAAAAAATGGCGTTAACGAAGGCTCAACTGTTTGATGAAGATCAAAAACAAAATCAGCTTGATCGACTATTTTTGCAATTTCTACAGCTCGGCGGTGTTCAAGCGTTTTAACTTCAGCTACTGAAAAACTTCGATTCAAATCACTTTCAATAAATCGTACGTCTTGCTTAGCTGCTTCTAAATTACAAAGCAATAATCCTAGATTAATATTAATTTCTTTATTTTTGATAAAATAACTAATAATTCGATTAATCACTTCGATTCCGATCACTTCATTACCATGCATCAAGCCTGTAATTAATAAATCTAAACGGTCTGATTTATTTCCGCAGATCGCAAAGCCATGCCCATCAAGGGTTTCAACTTGGTGCCCTAGATCGATCAATTTTTGTTTGGACTCCAGGAATGTTTCAATTTCTTGATAAATGCGTGTCATATTTTTTATTTCTTTTTACAGATCATTCGCACGTAATAATCTTTTTTGTCATATTCTAAATCAGTACGTAATCCAATCATTTTAGGTAAAACGGCTCCGTCCATAACTTGAAAACTACTTCCGCCAAAGCCTTTGCCATTAACAGACACAGACATGCTCACGCCTTCAGATTCTATCTTTTCATCAAACATGGATGATCGGCCTTTAGCATTAAAAACAAAACTTACTGCAAATTCGTGATTTTCTACTGAAAACTGAGTAGCGACTGTATTCGTATTTTTAAATGACTCTTCAAGTTTAAATGTCTTTAAGGTTTTAAAGCGATCTTGATCTACTGGTACTGATTCGTCGTAACCTTTGACAAAGCCGTCGCAAATCCACAATGGAATCTCTTTTTTAGCAGGTTTTTCAGCCCATAATAAAGTCGGAAAAAGTAATATAAATAAAAAGCCCATTTTGCCCCACTTTCATCATCTATTTTAAGCCTACTTTAATGCGTGCCGTCTTCACAAATGAGAGTTAAAAATCTAGACTTTTCTATTCAGTTTTTTAAATAGGAGAAGCTTATGAAAGCTCAAGTACCAACACAAAAAATAGCCGCCAATTGTATGATCAACGGAGAATGGATTCCGGGCCGCGCAGGAAACTTTACTGTACGTAGTCCTTACAACCAACAAGTGATTGGTGAAGTGACAACACCTGATCAAGAACAAATTGATACAGCTATCAAAGCCGCTGCTGTAGCTCAAAAAGACTGGGCTGCCGTTTCTATGAAAGATCGTGCACGTGTTCTTTTTAATTTCCGTAATATTTTAATGCGCGACTTAGATAAAATTTCTCATTTAAAAGCTTCTGAATCTGGAAAAACTTTTGAAGAAGGTAAAGCTGGATTAATGAAAGGTATCGAAGTTTTAGAATACGCCCTTTCATTACAAAACTTAGATATCGGTGGACGCATGGAAGTATCTCGTGGCGTCAGTTGTGAATACCGTCGTGAACCATTAGGTGTTATTTTAAATATCACTCCATTTAATTTTCCAGCTATGGTTCCGATGTGGACGATTCCAATCAACTTAGCTCTAGGAAATGCTTATGTGTGGAAACCTTCTGAGAAAACTCCTTTAACAGCCATTGCTATTGCTGACGCTTTAAAAGAAGCCGGTCTTCCAAAAGGTTTAATGACTGTTCTTCATGGCGGAGCACCCACGGTTGAAGCTTTGATTGATCATTCTCTGATTAAAGCGATCGGCTTTGTCGGTTCGACAAAAATTGCTCGCATGGTTTATGATCGTGGAACTCGTTTAGGTAAACGCGTTCTTGCATTGGGCGGAGCTAAAAATCATATTATTCTTTTACCAGACGCAAATTCTGATATCAGTGGTTCTGGTATTTCTGATTCATTCACAGGTTGTGCAGGTCAACGTTGTATGGCCGCAGCCGTAGTTTTGGCTGTTGGCAATGATCCTAAAATTAATCAACACATCGATAAAATTAAAGAGCGCGCAAGCTCTATGATTTTAGGTGATACGATGGGAGCCATCATCACACGTGATCAAGTGAACTTCTTAAGTACTATGATCGATAAAGCTTCAAGGGAAGGAGCCACAATTCTTCTGGATGGTCGCAAAGCTAAAGCTCCTGCGGGATTAGAAGAAGGCAACTGGATTGGTCCAACTATCTTAGATAATGTTAAGCCTGGTAGCGATGCTGCAACGACAGAATTATTCGGTCCCGTATTAAGTATCGTACGCGTTAAAGATTTAACAGAAGCGATCAAAATTGAAAATTCAGTCGAATATGGAAATGCTTGCAGTATCTTTACTTCAAGTGGAGCTTTTGCAGAGCGCGTGATTCGCGAAGCTTCAACAGGAATGGTCGGCGTTAATATTGGCGTTCCTGTTCCGCGTGAGCCATTCTCTTTCGGTGGAATTAACGCTTCCAAATATGGTCACGGTGATATCACCGGGGCTCACTCTCTTGATTTCTGGTCAAACATGAAAAAAGTGACTGTGAAATGGGAAAAACAAACCGACTCAGGTTGGATGTCTTAATTAATTTTAGAATAGAAAAGAATACACAGAGGAAATTATGAAACTAGATCCAAAAAATAGATCCAATCATGTTATTTTAGCTTCACACACAAATCTAAAATACAAAGAATCACTACCAATCAACTGGGGCGCTAAAGATCCTTTAGAGCGTGGACCGGTCGTGGCTTCATTAACAAATGCGAAAGCTCGTAATGCGATCGGAACTCACAGTGGAAGTTATTCTGTATATCGCGCACTTTCAATGGCAGCTGGAAAATTCTCTCCAACGCATAAGCCAGATTTACACAATACACAAAGCCCAGTAGAAATTGGTCCTTACCCTCAATGGCACGATCCTACAAAAATGGTGAGCATCGATCCTTGGGGATTAGATCCACAAATTCATTTTAAAAGTTTGTACGATCAAGGATTAGATATCCGCCCTTCTATTTCAGTGACGCAAGCCCACTTACAAATTCCTGAACTCCAAGACGCTATCAATGCGGGTCGCTTGAAAATCGATGGAAAAATCATTCGTGAAAACAAAGATATCAAAGTGACTAAAGTTGCTATGGATCCTGTTTGGTATTTACCGGGAATTGCACAGCGCTTGAATGTTGATGAAGGTGATCTTCGCCGTATCTTATTCCAAGAAACTGGCGGTATGTACGCAGAACTTATTACTCGTCGTGATTTAAAAACTTGGTTACCACCTATCGGTAGTACGACAGTTTATATTTTCGGCGATGCAAAACACTTAGCAAAACCTGAAATTGAATTAACTTGCCGTGTTCATGATGAATGTAATGGTTCAGACGTATTCGGATCTGACATCTGTACTTGCCGTCCTTATTTGATGTACGGAATCGAAGATGCTGTTCGCACGGCTCAACGTGGTGGAGTCGGCTTTATCGCTTACTACCGCAAAGAAGGCCGCGCTCTGGGCGAAGTAACAAAATTTTTGGTTTACAATGCTCGTAAACGTCAAGAAGGTGGAGACACAGCGGCCACTTATTTCCGTCGCACAGAATGTGTAGCCGGTGTTGAAGATGCTCGCTTCCAAGAATTTATGCCAGACATTCTTCAATTCTTCGGTATTCAAAAAATTCATAATCTTCATTCAATGAGTAACATGAAATACGAAGCCATCGTTAAAAGTGGCATCGAAGTCGTGAATCGTATTTCAATTCCAGAAGGACTTATCCCTGGTGATGCTTCAGTAGAAATGGAAGCTAAAAAAGCCGCTGGATACTTCCATCAAGATGGGGCTTTAACCGCGGAAGAATTAAAAAATATCAAAGGACGTAAAATTGAAGAATAATATTGATTACCTTTTATCTCCTTTAGCTATTCGTGATCGCACAAAGCTTCTTCTTGATTACACGCAATCAGGAAAAGGCTATTTCAATATTCATATGGAAAAACTAAATCCATGTGTGGATTATGTTTTAACGGTGATTAAAGAAAATTATCCAACACTTGATATTCCTTTCCATTCACGCTGGGGACATTTCCGTGCAGCTGGTGTAAATCGTGAAATGACTTTAAATGAAAATTTAAAATCAGCTGATCCTATCGAAAAAGCGCGTTGCAAACTAGATCTAGTCATCACAAGCGTTTTACTTGATGCTGGTTCGGGCCCAACCTGGAAATACAATGAAGCTTCAACTGGCAAAACCATTACTCGTTCAGAGGGTTTAGGAGTAGCAAGCTTTCACATGTTTATAAAAGGAGCCTTCAGCTCTGATTCCGCAAAACCCATGCAAGCTGACTCACAAGGTTTAAAAAATTTAACAGAAGCCTCCGTTGAAAACTATTTCCAAGTGACTGCTGAAAACCCATTGATCGGTGTTGCAGGACGTGTTTCATTATTGAAAAATTTAGGATCTGCTGTGGAAAACACAACGATCTTTCCTAAAAAGCGCCCAGGCAGCATCATTGATTATTTAATGACTAGATATGGAAACGATATTCCCGCCGAAGGATTACTTCGCGCAGTACTTGATGGCTTAGGCAGTATCTGGCCAGGACGTATTAACTTAGATGGCGTAAATCTTGGTGATGTATGGAAACACCAAGGCACAGGCGAATTGATTGCCTTCCACAAACTTTCTCAGTGGATGACTTATTCATTAGTCGAACCATTAATGGAAGCTGGTCTTAAAGTTTCAGGCGCAGAAAAATTAACGGGCCTAGCTGAATACCGCAATGGTGGTTTAATTTTAGATTTCGGTTTAATCACGGCTAAAAATCCTGCGGATTTAGAAAAAGCCTGGAAACCAGAAGAAGATTTCATTATCGAATGGCGTGCGCTAACAGTTTGTATGTTGGATTTGATTGGATCTGCTGTACAAAAGAATTTAGGCAAATCGGCTCAAGAATTTCCTTTGGCAAAAGTCCTCGAAGGTGGAACTTGGTGGGCCGGAAGAAAAATCGCAGCTGAGAAACGTAAAGGCGGCGGACCTCCATTCCAAATCATCAGCGACGGAACAGTTTTTTAATTAATTTATTTTTAGAAGGATATACAAAATGGCAAAGACACCAAATATTCACATTCACGATCACCCTTTACTTAAACATAAGTTGGGCTACTTACGTGATCAAACAACTTACTCTCACGAATTCCGCGAATTAACAAAAGAGATCAGTCGTATTTTAGCTTACGAAGTCATGAAAGATTGGACTGACATGGAGAAAGTAACGATTCAAACACCGATTGCAAAAGCAACGATTGAACGTATCGTCAACGCTCCAGTGGTTGTATCTATCATGCGTGCTGGTAACGGAATGCTTGATGCTGTTTTATCTATGATTCCATTTGCATCAGCAGGGTTTATCGGTATTTACCGAGACAAATTCGTGCATAACACTGTGGAATACTACTTTAAAATGCCCGTGGATATTAAAGGGAAAACTGCAATCATTTGTGATCCTTTGATTTCAACAGCTGATACGATTATTGCCTCGATTGATCGTTTAAAATCATACGAAGTTAAAAAAATTAAAGTTCTAGCTATTCTCATCAGTGAATTCGCTGTGGAGAAAATTTATAATCTTCACCCCGACGTGGAATTACATACAGTAGGTGTTGAAACTGAAATTAACGAACTAGGCTATTTAGTGCCTGGCCTAGGAGATGCTGGTGACAGGCTTTATCAAACAAAATAAGCCTACTATCATCGGCGTCGCAGGCGGTTCCGGTTCAGGTAAAACATATTTTGCTCAGGATCTGGTTAAAACTTTAGGAACCGAGCGTACTTCCTTAGTGTTGCAGGATAATTTTTACTTTGATCAATCTTCGCGATTTGATTTCGATGGTGGTTCAGTTAATTTTGACCACCCCGATTCAATTGAATTTTCTCTCTTAGCCAAACACCTGAGAATTCTCAAAGAGGGAAAGCCTACCCAAATTCCTACATATGATTTTGCAACTCACTCTAGAAAAAAAGAAACACTTCTGATTCAACCAGCTCCGATTATTATCGTAGATGGTATTCTGATTTTACATATTCCTGAAGTACGCGAATTATTTGATGAAGCTATCTTTTTTGATACTCATGAAGATCTTCGTTACAGTCGAAGATTAGAGCGTGATGTTCGCGAGCGTGGTCGCACACCTGAAGGCGTTAAAGAACAATTTCTTCGCCAAGTTAAACCCATGCATGATCAATTTGTTGAACCATCAAAGGCCCATGCGAAACGCGTTGTTTGCGACGAAAAAGAATACGACACAGTTTTAAAATATTATATTCAACTCCTCAGCTAAATCCCGATTTTCTTTTTCGGAACTTCGGGAATAACCATCAATTTATGAATAGCTTCAAACACTACTTTAAATTGCGAATCATATTTCTTTTCCAATTCCGATAACTTTCGAGAAAGTTCCGCATGCGATACAATCATTTCGCGCAACCGAACAAATGAACGCACAACTTGAATACTAGCTTCAGCGGCCGCTTCGCTATTAAGAATATTAGCTAGCATTAAAGCCCCGTGTTCAGTAAAAACATGAGGTAAGTACCTAGAACCACCGGGCTTTTTTGAGATCACAAATTGTGATCTCAAGTTTAGATCTACCATCCGAGATTTTAAAAAATCAGTTTCTTCGACACTCAACCTAAACATAAAATCACTAGGAAACCGATGCATATTTCTTTTAACTGCTTGATTGAGCTGTCGTGTTTCAACTCCGTAGATTTTGGCTAAATCCGCATCTAGCATCACTTTCTGCTTCCTCACAATAAAAATGCATTGTTCAATTTCACTTAAAGATATTTTTTCCATCAAAATCTTTAAAGCAAAAATAAATCCCTAATTCACAGTACAAAATTGACACTTTAAAACAATTTAAGACCGGATCACGGATTTAATTTGGCGCGGGCCTAGGTTTATTACTAAGATATCTTTATGGAATTTCTAAATCTTGAAAATTGGGAACTTGCTAGTTATGTCGTAACCGTTGTCGGTTTGCCGCTCGCTATTGGTGTCTTTTACTGGGAACAAAGACGCGAAAGACAAAACGAAGAAGAAGAAATCTATCAAAAGCTTTCTGAAGAGTACGTTGAGTTTTCAAAATTGTTACTAGAAAATGCCGACCTTCAATTAACTTCAAAAGAGATTTCAAATACAAATCTCACTGAAGAACAAATTGAACGTAAAAAAATTATTTTTGATATTCTCATTTCACTGTTTGAACGTGCCTTCATCTTAGTCTACGAAGAAGACATGAACAAACAAACCGCGCGTATGTGGCTTTCATGGGATGACTATATTCGCATCTGGTGCCGCCGCAAAGATTTCCGTGAATTACTTCCGGAATTGCTTCACGGCGAAGACCCTGATTTCGTCAGCTACGTCATGAAAGTTTCAAAAGAGGAAGAAGCCTCAAACATTAAACACTGAATCTTACTGAAACTTGTAAAGCCTAACGATTCCTTGAATAAAATCAGGAGTCACTAAAACTTTATTTTTCTCAGAGTAATCCATATCAGCTAAACCTGATGTTTTAAGACTGAATTCATGAGATAAGACTATGCTTGATTTGTCCAAGATATAAATCTTGCCGTCATTACCGGCAGATTGCCAGTCCGACACGACTATCTGATCTTCTTTAACAAAGACACCATCAAGAAATTTGCCAACGGAAAATTCCTGCTGGAAAGTAGCCTTTTTATTTTCAAATAAATACTTTGAAACCTTCCCATTCCCCTCTTGACCTAAGGCATGTTTTTCATTTGAGGCAAAATAAAGAATATGAGTTTGTTTTTCATAGAATACTCCATTAGGGGTATATCCATGAAAATCAATATTAAGCTCTTCGACTTTGTTTTGATTTAAAGATATTAAGTATATTTTTTTAATGTCAGTCGCTGTGACGATAAGATATTGATCCTCGATAGCCACGATATCATTTAAAAACACAGAGCTTGAAAATGAAAGATCAAAGACTTGATCGAGTTCTCCTGAATTTTTGTTAACACCAACGACACGATTAATATCTGCTAAGTAAATCGTATCTTTAATAATCGCCATACCCATTGGCGAATTCAGTTTTGTCTTCAAAGTAAAAGTCTGATCAAGGTCTCCGGATAAATTATATTTAACTAGATTCCCATCGGCATTTTCTACTTCAGAAGGATTTTGGCCCATATCTGAAATCCATAAAGTATTCTGTTCAACCAAAACGCTTTCGGGGTGATTAAAGCTGTTGATAGAATGAAATAAAACCGGCTCAGTCGCGGCGAAAACCAACTGTGCAAAACTGACAATTAAAAATACGACTCTCATGGGATGCTCCTTGTTTAAAAGAGCATCTTATTTAAAAGTATCAATATTTGACAAATATAAAGCATATCGTTATTTGTAGTATTAAATTACAATACCTTAAGGATCGTTATGAATGAACTTTCTCAAATTCAAACCACTATTAAAAATAGTCTAAAAGCTTCGGGTGTTAAGTATGAACAGCTGGCGAAAAAACTAAATCTTTCGCTTCCCTCGGTTAAGCGTATTTTAAATAGTGATGATATTTCGCTATCAAAACTTATCGAAATCAGTCGCTGTATCGGCGTGGATTTTTTTGAATTGATTGAACAAGCCAAAGAACAAACAGCTCAAGTTTATGAGTTTTCTTTAGAGCAAGAAAATACTTTGTCGAAAGATTTTCAGCACTTTCTCGTTTTTAGACTGATGTTGATGAATACTGATCTTGATAACATTCAATCAGAGTTAAAAATAAATAGAATCGAACTCAATCGTTCGATCAAAGCTCTCGAAAAATGTCAGCTGATTGAATTATGGCCGAATGATAAAATTAAAATCTTAGCACACTTTCCTTTTCAGTGGATAGAAAATGGACCGCTTGAAAAAACCTACAAAAAAAAAATTATTGAAAAAGTCCAAAAGGAAATGACTAAATATGGTATTAATCGCTCCACACCTAAAGATTCGATGCAATGTGCAGCTAAAGAGCTCTTTTTGACTACAGAAGAACAACGGAGCTATATTTCAGAGATGCAGACAGTTTTTAAAAAGTATTCTCTACTATCAAGCATGCGAATGAAGAATAAAAATTCTGATGCAAAAACGTTTTCCTATCTACATCTTTCAGGACCATTTGGTTGGTGGGAAAAATAAATGACTACTTACAAATCAGTTGATATTTTCTGACACATCCTTTTTCCCCATTTTCCAGACAAGCTCTAGATCGATACGTTTTTTACCTATAATTTTATATATAATTTTTTGAACTTGTGCGTCTTCAGGTCACTTGTTGTGATATTATATAATAAATCTTGAAGCTTCTAAAAAAGAACGAAATATATTTCGTCTCATTTTGATATATATATTTTAATGCTGTCTACTCTATATAGATAAGAAATTTTGCCGAGCGACTAATTATTTACATACTGTTTGCACTAATTGTCATTTCTAATTTTTCAAAACTCCAAATCGTTTAAATGAGATTTAGTTAGATAATGTTTGGCTAACGATTTGCTTTACAGATCTGTGTAATCATAACAAACAACAGAAAGACAAAATAAATGAAAAATATATTACTTTCAACATTATGCGTACTTACAAGTTTAGTATTATTCGCCCAACAACCTCCTGAAACCCAGCCAGTTATTTCTACTCAAACACAATCTGCAACTGAAAAAGGTTTAGGAGAGTTAGAAATCGGCACAGTTAAGCAAGATAGCAAATCTTATTTGTCTCAAACTGATGCGGCATTAATTGCTCATATGAATGCTGAAATTGAAGAAAAGTGTGATGAGCACGGATGTACATTCGTATCTCGCGTGGACAAGAAAAAAGGATGGGCTATCTCATTCAATGCTGGTGTAGGCAATCAAACCGGTGCAGCAGGAACAACAATCAATTTAGGTGGAGCAAATCAAAACCAAAGCCTACCTTATTTAGGTGTTAACATTTCTTATACCAATATGAAGTGTGCGACAGACTTCAAAATTGATGTCGATGACTTTATTAATAATAAAGCACGCGCTATTGCTGAACGCGAAGACGGAACCTACAACATGAAGGCACTAACTTCAGACATGAAATTCATTCAATTAATTAAATTAGAAATTTATAAGCAATTAGCACAGGGCGGATGCTTAAACTAACCTTTAACTAAAATAATAACTAAGTAAACTTAAAAACAACAAACAGGAGAAAACATGAAAACGATCGTAAAAAATTTGAAAAAAGCATTTGCAACAATAGCTGTACTTTTACCGCTAGCTCAAAACGCTTCCGCATTAGAGTATCGATTTAAATTCAAGGTCACATCATCTGGTCCAGATATGTATGCCTGTAACGCTGGATTAAGAACAATTCCACTTAATTGTGACGTGTGTTATAAAGAAAATTCAGATGGAACTAAAACTCCTGTAGATCGTCCAGGGTCATGTGCTACGACTGCAACAAACTGCGGATCTCGTATTAAATGTATCAGCCGCGGAACTGGAAACGGTGAAGCTTATATGAATTACTTAACAGCTGGTAAACGCGGCTGGACAGATCATTCTCAAGCTCAAGGTCCACGTTCAAACATGGTAGTGACTGGAAAACCAAGTGTGTTTCAACAGTTAGCTCCGAACAGCGCAGCTATGGATACAAAAGTTGAAGATGTATTATTTGAATTAGGTTCTGAAGCCTACACAGCTCAATACTTCGTCGATATTTGTTACCGTGCCCCTCAACATGAATATACTCAAAATGGAATTAGCGCTAACTACAGCATTTTAAATAATGTGGGATCTACTGACTTTTTATCAGTAGGACAAACACAAGGTGATAACAATCGTGACGGTTTAATCATGTTGAACAACTCTGAATTACAACGTTATACACAAATGGCTGGCGTAAAAGTTCAATCATATGTTGTGTGTGATTTACAAGGTCAAGGCGTATTACAAAATGCTACAAATTCTTCAGGTGTATACAACACTTCTGAAAATGAAGCTGACTTCGTAATCGGTGCTGATGGACTTCCAACTGGCGGACAAAATGGAAGCTTCTTCCGTTCGTCTGATTTAAGAAGTTTAACTGGTGATGCAATGGACTTATTAAGCACTTCAGCTCTTAACTTAAGATTTTGCAAAATTAGATATGTATTCACTGAGACTAAAGGTGCTCAATGTGGAGCAGACAAAGCTTCAATCTTCCGTGACTGGACTCGTCGCGGTGCTGAAATGTGTACATACACTGCTATCGACGAAACTAGAGAGTAATTTAAAATAAACGAACTGAGGAATTTATGTTAAAAGCAGCAATAATCGGACTTTTAGTATCAGCAATAGGTTCTCAAGTATTGGCCTGTGAAGTTGCAAGAGCATTAACAGAAACTCAGTTCGTGATCGATCCAGCAAGTAAAACAACTAAAATGAATTCGAAAACAAACAACGCTCAGATCGGAATCGAGCGTTGTACTTCTGATGAAAAATATATCTTAGTTAATTTCAACTCGATTTACTACCAAGATGACACTTCTCGATTAGAATCTATCTCTGGTAACTTAGTTCAAAATAAATCTAACTGCAGTATTGAAACATCAGTTCCTTTTCAAAGAATTGATAACCAAATATCTTCTAAACTACTAGCAGAAAAGAACGAATTTCAAAAACAATGTGTTCAACTTATCATTTCTGATATCCGTGGGTTCAAAGTAAAAACACATCCTAAATCACAATGTAAAATAACTTCTTTAAACGAACAAGGTTCGACTGTAGTAACTGATGGCAATGGATGCTTTATAGCTGTTGATACTATGTCGAAATTAAATATAGAGCAAAAAATAAATCCTGATTGCTACAATTCACAATTCTTAAATGAAAATCAAATTCAAGCCGCTGATTATGAATCTGTCATTAAACTATGGCCTGTTAGCGTAGAGGCTGGGGAATTAAAAGTTCAATCACCAATCGGAGCGCGATACGTACGTCATACTTTGCTTCCGGCTAAAGGTTTCATGCCACGCTCTATCAAAGAGTCGAACGAGGACTCATTATTTGTAAGCGCGATAACGACTAACATTAGCCCTGGCTCTGTAAATCTTATTCCAAGTGGAAAAAACAAAGCTTTATTACAGCCTTCGTTTTTAGTCGAAAACTTTGCTAAAGAATTCTGTAAAGACGGGACTTGTGCTAGAACTTCATCTTACTCTGCTCCTGTTGTTGGAAAATTGCGCTTATACAATCATAATATTAAAACTCAAAAAACTAATCTTGTATCAAGCTGGGTTCATGCATTGAAAATACCTTCAAATTGGACTGGCCTCGCTGAGTTCAGAACTGAGAATAATTTATCCGGTGTATCTATGGGAGCTCTTGAAATCAATCCTGACTTACTAGTAGATCAAGAGTTGACATTAGTTGCTGAATTTTATGAACCTCGCTCATCTTTGGATGAGCTAACTTCTTCAGATGATTACTTAAATTTGAATTCTAACTTAGATGTGAGTAATAGCTACGACGAAGAAAGACTTCCTTCTTTGCCTAAAGCAGGTCAACTAGGCCAATTATCAAAACTAGCATCACTTCCAACAATAAGTCTTGGTCAAAAAGGTATAATTGAATTCAGTGACGCTCAAAATATGAAAAAAAGCTGGTCTAACTATTATGACCGTGTGTGCGATTCAAAGAACTTAAACTGTTTTAAACTTTCTGGAACAAACAAATCATTTATTCGTCTAGAAATTAAGTTTTCTATAGATACGAATAAAAATATCATCCCATTAAGTGTAAAAAAATCTTCTCCTGTGTTTGAAAATTATCAACTAAACATAGTAAGTTTTGCAAAAAAAGTTTGTCAGTAATGAAATACTTTAATTTGTTTTTTTTAATTTGTTTTTCATCGATTTTAGTTCATGCTCAAATTTGGAGTTCTGATAAAAATTGGGATGTTCAAGCTGAAACTGCATATTCGAATTGGGTTAAAAAAAACATTAATTCATCGTTTTTTAGAATTCATAAGCTAAAAACTGATTGTGCTGATGCAGCTATAGCTATTCGTTGGATCTATGCTTATGAAAACAAACTACCCGCTTTAGCTACGCTAACAAATGGAACAAAAATTAGTAATTTATCTTTTCAATGGAACAAAATAGAAAAAGGATTGTCTTGGAATTCAGACCAAAGATTTTTGGCTGCTTTGGATTGGATACAAAATTCAACAAACACAAATAGTCTCATGAAAGATCTTGAACCCATTAGCATAAATGCGAGCACTGTTAAACCCGGGATTCTTTATATGAATTCAAGCCATGTAGAATGGGTTTCTAATGTTAATCTAAATGGATTTTCCCCTCCTATAACTTTAATGTCTTCTACTTCTCCTCGGATTGTACGTGATCTTCTTGAGTATCCGTTTGCAAAAACTAAATGGCCAAGTAAATACGTATCAGGCTTTTATAAATTTAAATGGCCTAAACTTGAAAAAAGTGAATTTTCATATCCTCAATATTCTGAATCAGACAAAAGTGAACAATTTAATATACTCAAGATGAATTTTGATGACTTCGTGACAACAAAACTCATCGGTCATCCTGTAGATTCAAACAGTAAGTTGATTCATATTATTTCACACTTAACTCAAAGGATTGATGAGCGTATTCAATCTGTCGAAACAGGAGCTAGAGAGTGCAGAAAATCAACTTGCGCAGTTGATAGCGAGCGCTATTACAACTTCAGCACTTATTCCAGAGACGCCGTCATACAAGCTTTAATCATTCAAATTACTGAATTAATTTACAATAATCAAAATGTATACAGCTCAGATGATCAGATAGCAGGTCAAATGGTTCTGAAATGGTCACAGGCACAGACAGAGAATGAATTCTTAATTGATAGTAAACTAAGATCCTTAGGCGAACTTGTGAACAATTGGAATTCTCAAACAATTTCTTCTAATCCTAATGACACAATCGCAAAACGTTGGGGTTTCTCAAAATAGTACGTCGATCTTTTATTCTTTTGGCGGCGATATGACAGCTCTTATTTTAAATTAACCATAGCGTATATAGCTGCTTCAAAGCGAAACGATTCTTTGGCTTTCAGTATGCATAATAGCTTATATGAACAAAATCATCTATTTCACGCTTATCTCTATTTTTGCCAGCATAACATTAGGACAGAACTCACAGTCTCAAAATGAAATGCTAAATATAGTGAATACGCCTAAGTGCGCAGCTGATATGGCTAAGCCTACAGAATCCGTTTTTATAACAGCATCTCTAAGAAGCACAGGAATCATTTTAAATAACATTGCTAAACAAACTGAAAAAGATCCAGCTACCTTTGTCGGAGAAGGTCTTCAGTTTTATAAAAGAAAATTAGTATTTCTTTCAAGTGAAATTTTTAACTTAATGAACTCTGGTCAACTTCCGCTTGTTAAATCAAAATCGGAAGCTGAATATAATTTGAAAAATTTAAAAAAGATTAATTTAGTTAATCATTTTGAAAAAATTAACTGTTTGCAAGTAAATGCAATTAATACAAAATACTCAAATTTGTTTATCCGCGGCGTGACTAAAGATGCGTTAACCGAACTTGCTAAACAATACTCGACTGATCAAAATCAACTTAATTGTGGAAGCCAAAACATTACGACTGAAATTGAACTTTATCCTGTATTCAACTTTGATTTAGTTAATATAAAAAACAAAAAAAATTGGAATTCGATTGGTTTTGATTTTTGGGATAGTTTTAAAATTTATTTAAGCCAGGCCTGGAGAATTAACGACGTAAAATCATTACCGAATTCAAACTTAGATAATTTAACAAAATTAGTTCCATTCGAAGAGCAAACACTTATTATTTCTAATGGTTGCAAAAGTGTAGAAAGACCTGAATGTAGTTCTCAATTTTTAAGTTCAACAGAGTTAAAAAATCTATTTACAACTGATCGTTCAAAACTAGAAATGACGAGTTCATCTCTTGAAATGAAAGATTTATTGACAGACAACACAGATAAAATTGATGAATCGATTCGTTTAGAAATGGCTGCTAAATCAGGCGAAAACAGATGGATTTCTGATTTTCAGAAATCTTACATGAGTTTTTCATCTAAAAACATTGAAAACTTATATAAAGCAAACAAGCTCTATAGTTCTGTTTTCACGCAAAAAACCCTATCTCAACTTAAATCTGATTTAGAAATGGAATTCTCGAACTCTAATAATAAAGAATTTGCGCACTATCTTTGTTCTGAACATCGCTTACTTACTCAGGAGCAGCCTTTAAATTTAATGAAAACGGATCTAGAAAATTTAGAAAAAAATAGTGCTGTTTTTGATCAACATTTAAAATATGGAATGACAGTTCATGAAATTGTATTAGCACATAAATCAGTTATTCCTATGTTAACTCAAATTTGTGATAATTTTGACACAAGAATTGCTGAAACTGAAACAGATCAGGCCGTATGGAATAAATACGCTAAATGGTATAAAAACTTCTTAAGTCGCTATCAGATTATTTCTGCCCTTATGAATACTGAAGAAAAAGTTGAAAAGAATGAAGTTTTACCTACAGTTAAAAATCAAACTTATATTAATAATTTGTGTGAAAATGCTATCGATTGCTTTAGAAAAATGACAGAGAGTATTGTAGAAACTAATAAACTTCTCATCCATTCGCGTAGTTTTTTAAGAACACAAATTGTATCTAGTCCATTATTTAATGATCGTGCTGATAAAGTGGCTTGTAAGATCTATGACCCTTTTGAGATTAATCGTTTAAACAACAAACAATTGCTAACTGACATAGGAACATCAGTATTGTTCGGTTGGACACAGTTACCTATTTACTTGGATGTCCAATATAAACCTAAAGAATTAGTTTCTTTTAATAAACTTGTAGAAAGTGGTAAAATTACTTTTGATTTAGATTTCAAGCAACAATCTGAGAAAAGCCTAGCACTAAGCTTAGGTTCGTTTGTTAATGTGCCTTGTTCTATCAGTATCTCGACTGCTAATTATGACAAAAATGCAGCGAACAATCGCCTACTTTTCTCTGGTATAAATGTTCAGGCTTGCAAAGGGAGCAAAACTCAAACTGTTGCTAGCGTAGGATCTTCTGTTGATCAAACAGAGAAACTCATTAAATCAAACTACAAAGGTTGTGTAGAATGTGCTTTGAATTTCAAAGAAGTAAGCACAGTTTCTTTTTTAAATGTATTTTCACCACTCAGATCTGCTGTAAGGTTGTTCGAAAGCATTATGAGATATAGAAATATTAGACGTAGCGATGTTCTTAACCCACGTGAGTATAATATAAATGTTGATTACCTCGTGGATACTTACAAGCAATACGGGGAAATTCCTGAAAAGTGCGTGCCTTTATTAGCCCGTGGTCTAAATTGCTCACCTAGCGCATGTGAGGAATTAGCGAAAAAAGATTTTGAAAGCAAAACAGGAATAATTACAGATGCTGTTATTTTAAAACAAAGTGAACGTCGCGCTGACAAATATGTACAAGCAACTTTCATTTCAAAATCTTGTAAAAATCCAGTCAGTGTAAAAATGAAATGTTCGAGTAATGGTAGTCGTTTTCACTTAAGCGTAAACGATAAAGATATTCAATCATGCGAGGTTAATTAATGAAAAATTTCATTCTCTTTATTCTTTTAATTTCTACTACTGTCTACTCTCAAGCAGCATATTTTGAGAGCGTTGTCGGTTTTTCGGATAGTCAAGTTCTAGAAAAAAGTATTGTTATATCTTGTACAGCTAATGATAAAATTTGTGTGGAAACCTGTGGAAATTCACATTATTGTAAAGTAATCGAATCAATTTGCGAAGACTGTGCAACAATCAAAAATCAAACGCTCTATTGGGCTTATGTGGAAAAGAAAAAACTTTTTCAAATAGATGAGATTTACGATATAGGAGCACATAAAGCCTCACTATTTTTTAAAAATGAAAAGTTCATTTCATTAACAGCTCACTCTTTTTTGAATATACTTACGCCTGAGAACAAACAGCAGCTCGATATAGAATTCAATAATTTATGTGGACCTCATTCTGAAAATACAATCATTTTAGGTACTGTAAGCGCAGACTCTAAACTCGATCAATTGGTAGGTATTATTTGCCATAATGAATTTGGTGGGACTATCAGACCTTTAAAATTAAATCCTGAATATTTTGAGGATTTTTCACAAAGACGCTTCTGGGCCGAAATAGAAATGAGATCCAATAAGGACACAAGCTTCGTGGGTGGAATGAAGTAACTTTAAAAATCTTAATGATACAAAATTTAAGTGAAAAAGAGAATGGTGGCTCGAGACGGAATTGAACCGCCGACACAAGGATTTTCAATCCTCTGCTCTACCAACTGAGCTACCGAGCCATTCTGGATTTTGGCGAAGCCAAATGGCCTCGACAAAGTGAACTAGAAAATTAACGATTTCAGCAATTTAAGTCAACACTTCTCCCAAATTAGAGCTTAATTTGGGCGAAGGCTTGTTTTAAATCTGCTAATAAGTCATCACAGTCTTCAATACCCACTGATAATCTGATTAAAGAATCATCAATTCCTAGGATTTTGCGCTGTTCTGCCGGAACCGACGCGTGAGTCATGATCGCCGGGTGTTCAATTAAAGATTCAACCCCACCTAATGATTCCGCTAACGCGAACACTTGAACGCTTTCTAAGAATTTCTTCGCTGAATCAAATCCACCTTTGATGAAGAACGTAATCATTCCACCGAAACCAGACATTTGCTCTTTTGCAAGGGCGTGTTGTGGATGAGATTTCAATCCTGGGTAAACAACTTTTTCAACCATCGGATGAGCTTCTAAGAAGTCCGCGATCTTCATCGCATTTTCTGCGTGAGCTTTCATACGAATCGGTAAAGTTTTTAAACTACGTAACGCTAAGAAAGAATCGAACGGTCCTTGAATACCACCCATCGAGTTACTTAAGAACTGAGTTCTTTCAGCAAGCTTTGGATCATTCATCACCGCAACACCGCCAACCATATCACTATGACCACCGATGTATTTAGTTGCTGAGTGAACTACGATGTCTGCACCTAATTCCATTGGCTTTTGGAAATACGGAGACATAAACGTATTATCTACTACGACAAGAATGTTATTTTTCTTCGCGATGGCAGATAAAGCTTTAATATCAGCTAATTTTAAAGTGGGATTTGTCGGAGTTTCTAACCAAAGTAATTTCGTATTCGGTTTAATCGCTTTTTCCAAATTAGAAACCTGAGTTAAATCGGTAAATGTAAAATCTAAACCTTGGTGACGTAAAACTTTATCGAATAAACGGAAAGTACCGCCGTACATATCATCCATGGCAATAACGTGATCACCACTTTTTAACATCGCCATAATCGTTGTCGTCGCCGCACAACCTGAGGCAAAAGCAAAACCATATTTAGCTGATTCAAGATTAGCGATACAATTTTCATAAGTTTTACGAGTTGGATTGTGAGTACGAGAATATTCCCAACCTTTATGAACGCCCGGAGATTCTTGAACATACGTAGATGTTAAATAAACCGGCGTCATGATCGCGCCTGTTGTAGGATCTGGATTTTGACCAGCATGGATCGCGCGTGTTGCAAACTTCATTTTATCTTTAATTTCTGACATATAAGCCTCTATATCTATATATTAGTAGTTTTTCATTTCTTCTTGAGCGGGAACTTCAATATTGAAGGCTGATTTGATATTCTCAGCTGATTCAAGTTTGTTTTCCACCATCCAGTTATCGTTAAATACTTTACTTAAGTAAGATTTACCCGAATCCGGCATCACCACCACGATACGAGATGGTTTTTCTAAAGTTTCAGCGTGTTTCATCGCACCCGCTAAGATCAACGCACTTGACGGACCTACACAAAGACCCTCTTCTGTCGCTAATTTACGAGTTAACGTGAAAGCCTCTTGGTCTGTCACTTTAACGAAACCATCGTAAAGATTTAATTTACAGTTATCAGGCAACATATCTTCGCCGACGCCTTCCACTTTGTATGATGCTGGAGGATCTACGACTTTACCGTGATAGAAAAGATCGTAAAGAATACTTCCCACAGGATCTGTGCAAAGAATTTTTATATCTTTTTTCTTCTCTTTTAAATATTTCGCTACACCAGATAATGTTCCGCCTGTTCCCACTCCGGCGGCAAACACGTCGATTTCTCCGTTAGTTTGATTCCAAAGTTCAGGACCTGTTACATTATAATGTAAGTCCATATTATCTAAATTGTGATATTGATTCGAATAGAAACAGTTATTCGTTTTCGCTTTGATCGACATTGCGATTTTTTTAGCGACTGAATAGTGACTCATTGGATCTTCTGGTTCCACCCCCATCGGTGTAATCACCACACGAGCTCCGTAAGCGCGAAGTAAAGCACGTTTTTCTTCGCTCATTTTGGCTGGAAGAACAAAAATACATTTATAACCTTTAACAGCTGCTACCAAAGCTAAGCCTAAACCGGTATTTCCAGCTGTCGCTTCCACAATGTAGCCACCTGGTTTTAATTCACCACGCTTTTCAGCGGCTTCGATCATCGCTAAAGCGATACGGTCTTTTACTGATCCACCTGGATTAAAGTATTCCATTTTGGCGAAGAATTGATGTTTTGATAATTTTTGCGGGATCACTTTATTTAATTTCACTAATGGAGTTGATCCAATCGTGTCTAAAATAGTATTTGAGATCGATAACTGACTCATTTTAGGCCTCTGATGTTAATAATTTTGTAGGTTTCTTGATTTTCGAACCGGTTTTTGAATACGAACTGGCGACCACAAGTACTTTTGACATCAATTGAACAAGATCGGATTCATAAGTTAGGCCTGCATCAGCACAAAGTGTTTTAAGAACTTTGGAATTCGGTTTATGACTGCTCAATTCACTGATCAGTCCATATATACTGTCTAAATTACTTTTCACGGCATTCTTTTGCATAACGTCCTATTCCTTGGATGATCACAGCTGCAAGAGTTTGAGCGCTGGCACCAATAACAACATTAAAATAGCTGGAAACAATAGACCAAGTAAAGGTATTTGCAAAATCAAAGGGAGCAGTGAGATGTGTTTTTCAATATCTTCTTCACACGAGTTGATCATTTGCGCATCTAAATCCACAAGGTAATCATATATTGGAGTTCCAGCTAGACCTTTTTCTATCAATTGAATCAACACACGTTGATGCATCGTCCACTTCATCGCAGGCATGGCATGATTCAAGCGGTAATGATGCCACCAATTTTGAAATTGAAGTGCGAATTTGCACTTTAGATTGCGTTCAGTGAATCTTTTTATGCCGATATGTAATGATTGGCTTCGTTCAACCGCGCGCCGCAGATCCCACACCAGCACTAATGACGCTGGTAAATTCATATTTTCCATTTAATTCGACTCCCGATCCTAAAAATAAGAAAAATTCCGATCAAGAAAAGCATAAGCGACAATATAACGGTCGTCGGCGAACTTAAAAGATCGAGTTGATAATAAGATAATGCGAAAATTAAACCGTAAACTAGACATGCGACGAGCGCTTGCGCCTTAATTTGTCGAGTGACATGCGATGTGCGTGCCAAAAATCGGTTTTGAACTTTCAAACCACGCTTAAACATCTCTAATTGTTCGCCCACGCGGCTTTCAGATCTAAAAATATGGTGCAATTCCGAAAAATAAAAGCGAATCCATCGATAAGAATTCGCATGAACGTCAAAATCAGGCTTTAAAATCGATCGCAAAGGTTCATAAATTATATTTTCAAAGCCTTTCATGTGCGAAAAAGTCTCCGAAATCGCTTTTTGTGTGGAATTTCCAACACGAATTTGCAAAATTAGGCCATCAATCACGTTCAAATGTGATGTTAAGAACACTTTTTTTAATTTTATTTCATAAAAAAACGAAAAAAAGATCAAGCTTACCAAAATTAGTCCGATATAGACCATGAGAATCGCAAAATGGTCTTTGATAAACACAAAAAAATACATCGGAGATGTCAAAATCACGAATGAAAGAGTCGATTTTTTTCGATTCATCAAAAAAAACTTCTCAAGACGATACATTATCCGATGAACGGAAAGAAATCCGAGGCTCGACAACAAAAAATACGTCATATGATCCTTTCAAACGATGAAAAGGACCTCGCAATTATCATGCGCGTAAAAAATTAGTTGACGGGACAGATCAAATTAGGAACAATTTTATTAGGGAGACTGAAAAGTCGAAACAACAACAACAGTGTTAGTAGAAATACTAACATCGAAGAGGAGCAAACCATGGCTAAGAAAAAAGCAGCAAAAAAAGCTACAAAAAAAGCAGCTAAAAAAACAACTAAAAAAGCTACTAAAAAGAAAAAAAAGTAGTTCTTTTAGAAAAGCGATTTAGCGCTTTCTGAGAAGGGCTGGTAGTAATACCGGCCCTTTTTTTATGTCCAAATTCATTTTAGAGAGATGAAAATAAAAAAGCGTAACTACTTAATATAGTTACGCTTTTTTGTGTGATAAAAATGTAATTTAAAAAATGTCTTAGTAGAAGTATGTGATTCCGATTGAACCTGTTGGAACTAATTTCAAATCAGAAATATCAGCTAACACTAACAACTCTCCGAACAAATTTACACCCGATAAATTTCCTTCTAATTGGTTGTATTCTAAGCCCGCTCCACCCGCTAAAAAGTTCACATAAAAATTGTTTTCTCTGATCTCATTATCCGACAAAACTTGACGTAAAACATCTGATCCGGAAGAGGCTCCGGCACCCGCATTTGAGGCGCTTGACCATCTTGTTAACCCGACTTTTGTGTAGGGCGACATATAATATCCTTCATAATTTTTCTTATATCCGAAATTAAATGTATTGAAGCCTTTTCCAGTTCCTAAACCGAAGAAAACTGTATCTTCCGGCTCAAGATTGACCTCAACATTCAATCCGATCGTTCCCATCATACCCGCAGCGGCCAATCCGGCGCCGATTTTCTTCATCGATTTCATATCTAGGTTGTTATTGTAAAGCTCAACACCTTCATTATCGAATTTTTGGTTCTTCGAAAAGATTGAAGTCGTTCCTGTTGTCGTGTCAGCCAATGCATTTTGGGAAACGAGTGCTAAACCCAGGACGAATGCGGCCAAAATTGTTTGTTTCATGAAACCTCCGGTGATGATCATTAATTGTTATATCAGCCTCTATCATAATAATGCTTCGAATAAACGCAATTAAATTTTTCATTTTGTCTCTGAAATCCCCACGGGGATTCGCCAATGCGGCATTTCTGTTCTAGACTTGAGATTTTGGCTTTTTCACTCTAAAACAATGACTCACACATTAATCTAAATTCTGCATATGCAGACAATCTATTTAAGGAGATTCTATGGCTCACACACGTAAAAAAATCGCCGTTATCGGCGCAGGTTTTGTTGGTTCAACAACAGCTCACTGGGCAGCTCAAAAAGAACTAGGTGACGTTGTACTTTTAGACGTTAACGAAGGCGCAGCTATCGGTAAATCTTTAGATTTAGCTCAAGCAGCAACGATCGAAATGTTTGATACAAAAGTAAAAGGTACTTCTAATTATGCAGACATCAAAGATGCAGACATCGTGATCGTAACTGCAGGCATGCCACGTAAGCCAGGCATGAGCCGTGATGAATTAATCGGAATCAACGCGAAAATCGTTAAAGATGTTTGCGCAGGAATCAAAGCGAACGCTCCAAACTCTATCGTTATCGTAGTTTGTAACCCAATGGACGTTATGGCTCTTTACGCTAAACAACAATTAGGTTTCCCACGTGAACGCGTTCTTGGAATGGGTGGATGTTTAGATTCAGCTCGTTTCCGTACTTTCATCGCTGAAGAGTGTGGAGTTTCTTACAAAGACGTAACTGGTGTTGTTGTTGGTAACCACGGTGATGCGATGGTTCCTTTAGTTCGCACAGCTTCTGTAGGTTCAGTTCCATTAATCGATATGTTACCAGCTGATAAAATCGCTGCGATCGTTCAACGTACTAAATCTGCAGGTGCCGAAATCGGTGGACACTTAAAAACAGGATCTGCTTACTACGCTCCTTCTCGCGGTGCAGTTGAAATGGCTGAAGCGATTCTTAAAGATCAAAAACGCGTATTACCAGTTGCTGTTGAACTTAAAGGTGAGTTCGGCGTTAATGACGGTATGATGGTTGGTGTTATGTGTGTTATCGGTGGTAAAGGTTTAGAAAAAATCATCGACTACAAATTCAACGCTGATGAAAAAGCTGAATTCGAAAAATCAGTCAACGCAGTTCGCACACTTTGTGAAGGGTTAAAAACGGTTCAATAATGAATATTCATGAGTATCAAGCCAAGCAAGTTCTTGGAAAATTCGGAGTCGCGACTTTAAAAGGTCAAATTGCTCATTCTCCAGATGAAGCCATCGCTGCAGCTAAAGCTATCGGTGGAAATATTTGGGTTGTTAAAGCCCAAATCCACGCCGGTGGCCGTGGTAAAGGTGGCGGAGTTAAGTTAGCAAAATCAATTGAAGAAGTTGGAACGCTAACGAAACAAATGTTAGGAATGACTTTAGTGACTCACCAAACAGGTCCTGAAGGTAAAGTAGTTCAAAAAGTTTACATTGAATCAGGCTGTAACATCGCTAAAGAATACTACGTAGCATGTTTAGTTGACCGTGAAACTGGTCGTATCGCCATGATGGCATCGAGCGAAGGCGGAGTAGACATCGAAGAAGTTGCTGAACACAGACCCGAAGCGATCCACAAAGTAGATATCGATCCAACTACTGGATTAGGTGCATGGCAAGCTCGCGAATTAGCGTTCAAAATCGGTATGCAACCTGAAATCATCAACAAAGCGACTAAATTCTTCATGGGTTTATACGAAGCTTTCGTTAAGTATGACTGCTCTATCGCAGAAATTAATCCTTTAGTTGTCACTAAAGAAAACGATGTGATTTGTTTAGATGCGAAAATGAATTTCGATTCAAACGCATTATTCCGTCACCCATCAATCATGGAATTACGTGACTTAAACGAAGAAGATCCAGCAGAAATCGAAGCCTCTAAGTTTGACTTAGCTTTCATTAAATTAGATGGAAACATCGGCTGTTTAGTGAATGGTGCCGGTCTTGCGATGGCCACTCTTGATATCATTAAATTATTCGGCGAATCTCCAGCGAACTTCTTAGACGTTGGCGGCGGCGCAAATAAAGAAAAGGTAACAAACGCGTTCAAAATCATCCTTAAAGATCCAAATGTTAAAGGTATTTTAGTTAATATCTTCGGTGGTATCATGAAGTGTGACGTGATCGCTGAAGGTGTTATCGCCGCTTCTAAAGAAGTAGGTTTGAAAGTTCCTTTAGTTGTTCGTTTAGAAGGTACTAACGTTGAATTAGGTAAAAAAATCTTAGCAGACAGTGGTTTAAACATCATTCCTGCAAGCGATTTAACAGATGCTGCTAAAAAAATTACTGCAGCGATCAAGAAGTAGGTCTTAGATGTCAATTATCGTAAATAAAGACACAAAAGTTATTTGCCAAGGTATCACAGGAGCTCAAGGTTCTTTCCATACGGAACAATGTTTAGCTTACGGAACTCAATTCGTAGGTGGCGTTACTCCAGGTAAAGGCGGAACAACTCATTTAGGTTTACCAGTATTCAATACTGTTAAAGAAGCTAAAGAAAAAACAGGTTGTACTGCAACTATGGTTTTCGTTCCACCGGCTTTCGCAGCTGATTCAATCATGGAAGCTGTTGATGCAGGTATCGAATTAATCGTTTGTATCACTGAAGGTATTCCTGTTTTAGACATGGTTAAAGTTAAACAATACATGGTTGGAAAAAAATCTCGCCTTGTAGGACCTAACTGCCCGGGCGTTATCACTCCAGGCGAATGTAAAATTGGTATCATGCCAGGCCACATTCACAAAAAAGGTCGTATCGGCGTATTATCTCGTTCAGGAACATTAACTTACGAAGCTGTTGGTCAATTATCAGCTTTAGGCTTAGGTCAATCTTCTTGCGTAGGTATAGGCGGAGATCCAGTGAATGGAACGAACTTCATCGACGTATTGAAAATGTTTAACGCGGATCCAGAAACTGATGGCGTGATCATGATCGGTGAAATCGGTGGCTCAGCTGAAGAAGAAGCTGCTGAATACATCAAAAAAGAGTTCAAAAAGCCTGTAGCGGTGTTTATCGCAGGGGCAGCGGCTCCAGCAGGAAAACGTATGGGCCATGCCGGCGCTATTATTAGCGGTGGTAAGGGTACGGCGGAAGCAAAATTTGCAGCATTAGAAGCTGCAGGTTGCAAAATCGCGCGTAATCCGGCAGATATGGGCACTACACTTAAATCAATGTTAAAATAACTCAATAAAGGGAGATTATCATGGCTAACGAAAGAACATTTTCAATCATCAAACCAAACGCGGTAAAAAAGAACGTTATCGGCGATATCATCGCTACTTTTGAATCAAAAGGCTTAAAAATCGCAGCAGCGAAATTAGGTATGATGTCTAAAGAAAAAACTGAATTATTCTACGCTGAACACAAAGAACGTCCTTTCTTCGGTGAATTAGTCACTTTCATGACTTCAGGACCTGTTGTTATGATGTGTTTAACTGGTGAAAACGCAGTTTTAAAAAACCGCGAAATCATGGGTGCTACTGATCCTAAAAAAGCTGACGCTGGAACTATCCGTGCTAAACACGGTGATTCTATGGGCGAAAACGCAGTTCACGGATCAGACTCTGTAGCTTCTGCTGAGCGCGAATTAGCAATCTTCTTTGACCGTCACGAATTAGTAAACTTCTAATACGTGGGTTTTAGAAAGATTACTCCTCAAGCGAATAATCAAAACAAAAGGGGCTCTGGTTTAGAGTCCCTTTTGCATTCTGAGCACACTGTGACCATTGAAAAAATGTCAATTGGTGGCGATGGCGTGGCTCGTATCCCCGTTCTTGACCGTACGGTCGTTGTTTTCATTCCTAAATCAGCTCCTGGGGACGAAGTTAAAATCAAAATCACTCAGGCTGAAAAAACATTTTTGTTTGGTGAAATTCTTGAAATTACCAAACCCTCTCCGTTTCGTCGCGAACCACCTTGTCCCGTTGCAAACCAATGTGGTGGGTGTTCTTGGCAACAATTCACTGAATCTGAACAAATTAATCAAAAAGAAATCCTGTTAAAAGAATTGTTCACTAAATTTTTACCTGCGGTGAAATACACTTTATTACCGACAGTTATTTCCGATAAAGTTTTTGAATACCGAAATCGTATTCAGCTTAAACATTTACAAAATAAACTCGGTTATTTTAAACCGAATTCCCACGAAATTGTTCCGATCACCGATTGTTTATTAGCGGAGCCTCCTATTCGCTCTAAAATCGCTGAATTAAGCCAGACTTTAAAACCCTCAGTAGAACTAAAAAAGTACGAAATTAAGATCAACCAAGACGGAAAAACGGAACATTACGACATTGGTTCACACGGAGAAGGTTTAGCTTTCTCTCAAGTGAACAATTTTGTGAATCAATTGTTAGTCGATGAAACTTTAAAACAAATTAAAGCTTTAATTCCCTCTGATTTTTCTGGTCTTCTGACAGAACTCTATGCTGGAGCTGGAAATTTCACTTTTGCTTTAGCTGCTACTTTCACTAAAATGCGTATTGAAGCGGTCGAATTAAATCACCGTTTAACTCATGCCGCAGCTGAATTAGTTAAAGCTAAAAAATTGATTAAGCAGGTTACTTTTTTCACAACTAAAGTGGAAACTTTTGCTTTCCATCAACCATTATCTAAAGAAATCATCTTGCTTGATCCGCCTCGCAGCGGCTGCTTACCGGAAGTGATTCAGCGCATAGCTGAAAAACGCCCCGAGCATATCGTTTATATCAGCTGTCACCCAACGATGCTTGTGCGCGATATCGCTTTATTGATGAAATCAGCTCCGGAATATCAAGTAAAACATCTTCAAATATTTGATATGTTTCCACAGACAGATCATTTCGAAACTCTGTGCGTTTTAACTCGTAAATCCTAAGCATAAATCGCTTTCATTCATTGACTCAAATCTGTCTGATGCTAGCATAAAGACATGACCAGTAAAATGATGAGAAACCTCTTACTTTCATTCTCAATTGTGATCACAGTGTTGTTCACATGGGGTTGCGTAAGTACTAATCAAAATAATAAGGCCCGGGCCGCTGAGCTTAAAATGGAAATCGGCGTTTCTCACATGCAGAGAAACAATTTACCATTAGCTTTAAAAGAACTTTTAGGTGCGCTGGAATTAGATCCTAAAAATCCTTACGTTCACAACAATCTCGGTATTGTTTATTATCTTCGTGAAAAATATGATCTCTCGGTTAAGTATTTTACTGAAGCAGTCACTTTAAATCCGGCCTTCACCGAAGCTAAAAATAATTTAGCGCGTGTGTACATCGAACAGAAACAATACAGCAAAGCGGCTCGTTTATTAGATGAAGTCTTAGCAGATTTAACTTACACGAATGCTCACAGTGCTTATTTCAACTATGGTCTTCTTTATTTTAATCAAAATAAATTTGATCAGGCGAAACTTTATCTTTCTAAAATCTTAAGTGACAACCGCGAAGACTGTTACACTCAAGTTTACTATGCTCGATCTCTTATGGAAACGAACTACGCAAAACTAGCAGCAGAGCAATTAGATAAGGCCACTCAATTCTGCGTGCTTGAGCGTGTCGATGATGCTCACTTCTACGGAGCCATCGCTTACTACCGTACAGGTAATAAACAAAAAGCCTTAGCGCGTTTTGAAGAGTTAGTTAAAATATTCCCTGAAGGCAAACACCGCGCTAAATCAACCGAAATGATCCAATTGATTCAAAAGGAAATGAGATAATGAAAATCACAGGCGAACTATTGAAATCTGAAAGAATTAAACTAAAACTCTCTCAACAGGATATCGCTTTCGCTTTAAAATTAAGTCCTCGCACCATCAACGCGATCGAAGAGGGCGACACAGAAGCTTTGCCTGCAAAAACGTTCGTGCGTGGTTTCGTAAAATCTTACGCTGAAATGTTAAAGCTTGATCCGAATATGGTTTTGAATCAGTTCCAAGAGGAAATGGGAACTACACGCCCCGTTTCTAAAGTAGTTGCGGCTCCTAGCGAAAATGCTAAAGCTAAAACTTACAATTTTGAGGAAAGTGCTCCGAAGCAAGAAATGGCTTCAGTGACACCTAACTTGAAAATGAATCTCAATAAAAATACTTTAAAAATTGTGGCCTTAATTACTTTTGCTGTGATCGTTATTGGTGGAATCAACCAAGTCATCAACAAATATCAAAAAGAAGTTTCACCAAATGCAGAAGCTCCTAAGTTAACAGTAGAGAATCTCACACAAGAAGCTAATGCTAGCAAAGAATTAGCAATGAACCCTCCAGTTGAAACAAATGCTCCAGCTACACCAACAACAACAGCGCCTATCACATCAGCCCCCGTAACAACGGCTCCTGCGACGACTCAAAAGCCCGTTGAAAATACGGTAATTAACGCTGCCCCTGAAGTTAAGCAACCAGAAGTTTTAGTTTCAACAAAATCCGTTGAGCTAGTAATCGAAGCGACAAAAGACACGGTTATTTCTTATTCTGTTGGAAATGAAAATAATTTCAAAACTTTAGAATTAAAAAAGAATACATTCCAAATCATCAAGTCTAAAAATGGACTTCACTTAAAAGCTGACGAAGGTAATTCTATTTCAATTACCGTGAACGGCATTAATAAAGGCTTAGCTTCTACGGATGCAAAACCGGTTAAACTTTCTTACTAACAACTCTTTTGCCTTAAGAGTATTTATATTCTCATTAATTGCTAAATTTACTTTAGCTTATTTACTTCCTATTGTCGGAGACGAGTCTTACTACTTAGTTTGGGGACAATATCTCCAGCTCAGCTACTTCGATCATCCGCCAGCAGTAGCGTGGCTTACGTGGATATCCAATCAACTTTATACCGTCTTTCCGCTGTCTTGGTATTGGCTCAGTATTCGTTTACCTTTTATCGTTCTTAGCTCCTTAACATTCTTAGTTTGGCTGAAAGCTTATTTATTTGAGCAAAAAGACGAAGAAAATGCTGGTGCGTTTACCGCATTGTATTTCCTCAATCCCTTGGTGGGCTTAGGCGGAATTTTTGCCACCCCAGATGTTCCGTTATTGTTTTTCTGGTCTATCGCCTACTATGCTATTTTGAAAATTCGCGAAACACAGTCGACGAAATGGTATTCAATCCTTGGAATCAGTTTAGGTTTAGGTTTCTGTTCTAAATATCATATCGTAGTTTTACCAATCTCGATGATCATTTCTCTATTCTTCTTAAAAGATTTGAAAAGCATTCAAATGAAAAAGTTGATTTACACGGTTGTCTTTGGATTTATATTCTCACTACCCGTAGTGATCTGGAACTATCAGAATGAATGGGTTTCATTCTTATTCCAGCTTAATCACGGATTCAACGCGCAAAAAAGCTATAACTATATGTGGACTGTTTCTTATTTGTTGGGACAGATCTTTTTATTTAATCCTATTATTTTATTCTACATTTTTAAAAATGTTCGCAATTCATTATCTAAGAATGTGGCTCTATCTCAATGGGGCTTCTTCGTCTTTAGTTCATTTAAAGCTATTGTTGAAGCCAACTGGCCGACTACATCTCACGCGCACGGCTTGGCCAGTATCAAGAAAGATTTTAAACCTTACTTCAAAGCCAGCCTGATTTACTGGTGTGCTATTTGGTTAATTATTTTAGGATTTATCGTATCGCCTATCAGTACGAAAAAACTAGTGAACATTCCGCAAAGCTATTCCGCTAAAGAAATTTACGATCTCACTAAAAATTACCGTCCACTCTTCGGTCCGACTTATCAAATGTCATCGTTAATGCATGCGATTTCAAATGAACCGATTTACAAACTAGATGCTTTATCTCGTATTGATTTTTACGACTCACTTAAAGAATCTTTACCGTCTTATGAAATGGAAAAGTTCTACGTTTTGAAATACTCGCAAACATCATGGCCCGAATGGACTGATGAATACCATATGGTTAAAGTCATGGACTTGCCAAAATACGATTTGGAACTGTACGAGCTGAGCTATGAATAGATTTTTTATATCTATCAGTACTCTTTTTCTTGCTTACGTTACTTTTGGATTTTATCTCTCTCAATACCAATTTGACCTCTTTGGTAAAGAAATTAAAGCCAATAATATTTTTTATAACTACAAACTTCACCAAAATATTTACTCGAGCATGTCGATCGGATCTGGAACTTATAGCTCTATTTCGGAAGAATCAAAGCGCTCTCAATCTAAATTTGTTTTATTTACTGATCTCAATCCATCTGTAAATTTAGATCAAGATCGTTATTTAATGAACATGGGCCAATTATTCGGTGCTAAAATCATCAACGATGAAAATTCTTACACCGTCTATTCGGCCACAAATAAAAATATCATTAATTACTACAACGCCACTTATCTAGAGAATTATCCACAAGACGTTATCGTTATTGACCACATGAACACGAATCTTGAGCCCCTGGGTTTTGCGGATGGACTAGATGTAGTGAATCTAAAAAATCTAGCCAACAAAGTGTGGATAAACAAAAAAGTTTCCACTATTTGGAGTTTATTATTCTACCCCTTTAATCCCAAAGTAGCTTTGCTTCGTCTTTACCGTGATCCAGACGATGAGTTGAAAATCTTTGACCAAATGTCTTTAAAAAAGAAACGCAATCTTTATCTGTCTTCAGAAGCTACAGCTAAGGCCGTTCCGATCACGAACTGGCTCATCAAATTCCCCAGCTACGAAAACGTTTTCAATATTGCGAGTGAACGTCTCTTAATGACCTCTGAGCTTTCCAGCAACATGGAAAATGATAAGAAAGCGATTTTCAATTCACTCAAAAGCGGATCGTTCTATGTTTCGATAGATACCATGGGGGATTCAACCGGATTTGAATCTTACTTGATTTCGAAACGTCACAATCAATTCACTTTTATGGGTGATGAAACACGCTATGATTCATCATTACGTTTATTCTTTAAACTGCCACGCGAACCTAACGTGTATCACGAAGTTGTTTTATACAAAAATGGAGAACGCATCGATCACCGTAATACTTCGATCGGAGATTTCCCTATTGCTGGAAAAGGTGTCTACCGTATTCAAGTGCGTTTAAGCACGACATTACCATTTCCTGATGCGGATAAATGGTTAACCTGGATTTTCACTAATAATTTCTACGTTAATTAATCGATAGGTTCATTGACGATTTTAACCAAAAAATCTACGGCTTCTGAGTCTACATTAATTTCAGCCTGACAAGAAAGTCTCTGATGGGGAAGCAAATCGAGCTCTTGAGTGACGTCTGTTTCATAATCCGATTTGGGTCTTAAAAAATCAGAATTTTGCATGATTTCCACTCGGCAAGTACCGCAGGTTCCATTTCCACCACAAGACTGATTTATGCTTACTTTGTTGGCGTTAAAAGTCTCAAGTAATGTCACTGAAGTTGATCTTTTTACATCAATTTCCAGTTTAATTTCCTCTTGGAAAAAAGTTTCAGCTAAGGTGAGTGTTTTTCTTGAAACAGTCATGTTTTATTTGTATCAAAATATATATGAGATTCATAGCTTTTGACTTAGAAACTACAGGAACTGTACCCGGTGTTGACCAAATCGTCGAAATCGGTGCGGTATTATTTAACGGCCAAGAAGTTGAGTCAGTATTCTCAACTTTAATTAACCCACAACGTCCTATTCCAGCTGGCGCATCTGCGGTGAATGGTATTACGGATGATATGGTTTTTGACAAACCTTTGATCGAAGACATTCTTCCTTCATTCGCTGAATTCTGTCAGGATCTTCCAATGGTAGCTCACAATGCACCATTCGATTCTCAATTTCTTTTAGCTGATATTAAACGTCTTGAATTAGCTGCTCCTCGCGGAGTCGTTCTAGATACACTTCCGATCGCACGTAAAGTGTTCCCAGGTCTTCCAAATTATAAATTAGGAACTTTGGTTCAACACTTGAAAATTCCAGCTTCTAACTTCCACAGAGCTGAAGAAGATGCGACTTATTGTGGTCGTTTATTCGTTGAAATGACTAAACGTATTTCAATTGGCGGAAAATCTCCTGCGATTGAAAATTTAGTTTCTTTAACAGGTAAACCTGAATTTAAATTCCCACAAATCGTAAGATCACCTAAACAAATGGGATTCATGCTTTAATTTGATTTTAAAATTTAAGTTACAATGAATGAAAGGCTAACGAAAGTTAGCCTTTTGCTTTATGAGCCACCGGATAACGACGGCCGCGTCCAAACGAATGAGAACTGATTTTTAAAATGGGAGCAGCCTGCCAACGTTTGAATTCCGTTTTCATCAACTGACCTAATAACCAATGTTCTGTTTTTGTTTTCGCTGGTTTTTTCTTTTCGACTAAATTTACCACAGCTTGATCTAAAATATCATAGGGCGGTAATGAATCCTGATCCTTCTGATCTGGTTTTAATTCAGCCGAGGGAGGACGAGTAATGATGAATTCTGGAATGACTTCAGACTCACGGTTATACAGCTTACAAAGCTCAACTACTTCACGTTTCGTTAAATCTCCAATCACAGCCAAGCCCCCACACATATCTCCGTAAAGAGTCGCGTAGCCAGTGGCGTATTCTGATTTATTTCCTGTGGTTAAAAGCATACTCCCTGAGAAGTTTGAATAAGCCATTAAGAACATTCCACGAATACGCGCTTGAAGGTTTTCATGAGTTAATGAAAATTGAGAGATCTGAAATTCTTTGTCGATAATTTGTTTAATATGCTGGAACGTCGATTCAATACTGATATCTTGCAATTGAACACCAATGTTCTTGGCTAACTGCTGAGCTACCGTAAAGCTTTCGCTTAAGTTAAATTTTGTTGGTAACGCAAATAGTTTTACATTATTCGGACCTAAAGCATCCACCGCAAGAACAGCAACTAAGGCTGAATCGATACCACCCGATAAACCTAAGTGAACTTTGCTTAGGCCTGTTTTAGTTGTGAAATCTTTAATACCTAAAACTAAAGCTTTGCGAAGTTGTTCAATTTCAGTTTCTTTCGGCGCTGAACGATTCCAGCTTTCATGTGTTGATAAATCAAAGATGTTGGCATCTTCTTCAAACGACATCATTCTTTGAATCAACTTACCTTGTTTATCTAAAATGAAACTTTGCCCGTCGTAAATAATCTCATCTTGCGCACCTACCATATTGACGTAAGCAATCGGAGCTTTTAGCTGACGAGCTGTTTTGCTGGCCATATCTAAACGCATCGCTAATTTGCCTTTATGGAAAGGTGATGCGCTCATATTAATAATCAAATCAATTTTTTTCTGCGGAAGTTTCTTTAGAGGATTTTCAGCATAGATTGATTCCCAAGCCCAGATGTCTTCACAAATAGTCAGAAGAAAGCTTTTACCATTTAATTTGAAGTAATTGTCTTTGATTTTACCTTGTTCGATAAAACGAGCTTCATCGAACACATCACCAGTAGGAAGTAATTCTTTATGAAAGCTACGAACAATTTTATTCTTCGTACACAAGAACGCCGTATTAAAGTAAGGACGACCTTTACCTGTGTTTTTTTCGAATCCACCAATTAATACATGAACATTTTTAGGAATTGATTTTGTGATTTGCTTTAACGCTTTAATTTGCTGTGTGATCAAAGTGTCGCGTTCGAATAAATCAAACGGATGATACCCGAATAAAGATCCTTCGGGAAAAACAATCATCTCAGCTTTTTTGGCTGAGAGTGATAAAATAGATTCTATGATTTTATTTTTATTAGATTCAAAATCACCAAGGGTCGAATTAATTTGAGCTAGGGCTATTCTCATGATCGTTAGTGTCTGATTTATTTGCCGTGCTGTCACTTAATAAGCGGCGTCCCGTAAAGCCATCTTGGTAGCCATGGTGGAACTTGATTTGGGTTTCAGGGAATTTCCAGCAGAAGTAGCCATCACCGTTATCGAAATCAGCCAACCATAAACCTTTAGGCTTTCCACCTAAACGTTCCATTTTGTTTTGCCACTTTTGAATGTGATCATTGATTTCATCTTGAAGTTCTAAACAACGAGAAGAGTTTTTATCCGGCATCGCTTCAACACAAGCCATAAGATATTTAACATCTTTGCTGTATTCTTCGGTCACACGGTAAACTAACGGCAACAAGTCTTCGACTTGTTTCAACGTGAAAATTTTGATCTTAGAGTGACCTACAATTTCAAACAAAATATACCCCTATGACCAAGGTTATTTTCTAAATTCGGCAAAGTTTCAATAAGGATCTTTCGCTTTGTATATTATATATTTGGTGCAAGACAACCGAGCATCTAGCCTAGAGCTATCTAGCTGGTATTATTCGCGTTTTTTGGACTCAGAAACGACTATTTCTTACATAGTTCGCGTAAATTGAACGCGGAAATAGGTTAACTATCGGAGTTATTGTAGTTCATGATCTGACCGCCGAAGAAGATGAAAATCGCAATCCCGATACCAGCAATCATAATCCATTTCATAAAATAACCGAAACCCATTTCAACCTCAGGCTCCTCTACAACTGCAGCCACGGTTCTTTTATAAGGTTCAAACTTGGTTCGTCTTGGCCCCGGTCGCATGTCATCCTCAGGCAATGAGAGTCGTTTAGGGGTATTCTCTCGACGTGAAAGTCCTCCTCCGCGCGTACTTTTTTTCAAGGCTTCGTTCATCTCATTAGAAACCGGTCGATATTTATCAGATCTTTCAGCCGCCAAATCTCGGCGGGCCATAGGAACCGATCTGACATCATCATCACCTTCACTGTCAGACGAACTATAAACTTCTGATCGGTTACGAATACTGGCACTAAAACGTGTTGAATCATCACCATCGTCATTTGAATTATTCATACCTTTTCGTTTTTTCGATGCCGATGATTTTTTAGTGTCCGATGCACCGGCTCGACTGCTCGCCGTCGCTTTTGTGGAACCTTTAGGAGTTTGTGAGGAAAGCTGTGTGACAGTGCCTAGATTTTTAGTTCCGCCACTACCATCTTGTGCACCGGCATTTGTTTTCGCTAAAGAAGCTGAACACTTATAACCGGCTCCGGTATGTTTACTGAGATCACCATCGGAAACTCCCAAGGCCGGAAGTTCACCTTGTGTCATCAAGCATTTAAAATATCCGCCAACATAACCAGAAATATAAGTATTGATATTAGAAAAAAGACCTTTAGCCACAAACAACATCGTGACCGCAATAATCACTACTAAAACATACTCGATCATAGCCTGGCCGGATTGGTCAGACTTGCGAAGATCTAAACTTCGCGGAAGTTTATTTCGAAAAGAGTATTTTTTGAAGAGTTTCACTAGATTATTTATCGGATTATATGAATAATAACTGTATGAATATGTTACGGTTTTCTCTTTTAATTCTTACCGGTTCAAGCCTGTTGTGTCTCAATCTGAGTCACGCCCAGACGATTAACTTACCTCCTGGAATGGGTGCTCCGCCGATTTCGATTACACCTTCCAGTGGAGGTGCCTTCGCACCAGGTACAACTCCTGGTGTGACAGGAGCTTCGGGAACCACTGGAACAACTGGTTTAGCAGGCACAACAAGTGGAGATCCGAGTAAAACTCCTGCAAAAAAATACTATGAATTTAAATCCATCTGTATAAAAGAAGAAGAAATTCCTCCCGTATTAAGTACGACTATTAAAGAAAAACGCTTAGCACTGATTCAAACAAAATTAGATAAAGCGATTGCAGACAAAAACAAAGAATCAACTCAGTTACTTAAAGCCGCTTTAATTCGAGAACACATTAAACAAAATAATTTCCTCAAAGCTGAGGAATTATTTTTACGTGAAGGAATTCATTTAAGCGAAACCGATCGCATGATCATTGCGACTGATATTGATTTAAATAAAAAACTACCAAAGCTAGCAAAAAATAACTTAAATAAATATCTTGAGACTCATCAAAAAGATATTTTAGCCCTAGAAAAACTCGCCACTGTCTATGGTGTTTTGGGTTACTATTCTGACGCCATGATGGCTTATGAAGACTTGCAAAAAATGAATCCTAAAAAAAGCTACGCTGAAGATTTATGTGAAAGCGCCACTTTAGGTGCTGATCATGTGAATGTGACTAAATACTGTCATCTGCTTCAAACGAAAGATCCTAAAAACAATATGGCAGATATTTATATTGGGATTTCACTCCGTGATCAGGAAAAATATAAAGAGGCCATTAAAAGCTTTGAGAAATCACTTAAGCTCAAACAAACCGAATATGCATCAACTTGCTTGGCAGAAACTTTGTACTTAAATAAAGATTTCACCAAAGCCATTGAACAGTTTGAAGAATCCGTTAAAATCAGTCCTATTTCAAAGCGAGCCCGCTTAGGTTTAGCTAATACCTACCTTAAACAAAACCTGTTTAAAGAGGCGCTAGAGCAATTTAAAGAGAGTTGTAAATTGGGATTACAGCCGCTTATTGAAATGTCAGCGGCCGCGAATTCTTTAAGAACACAAAAAAGTGATTTAGCAGATCTTTATTTCGAAGAAATACAAAAGTGTAAGAAATAATCTTACACTTTTTATTAAGTTACGATCTCACCGATCAAGTCGTATTCCATGCTGTCAGTTACAAGAACCTTCACCATGTCACCAACTTTAGCTTGTCCATCATTGATCAGAACCACGCCGTCGATTTCAGGTGCTTGCTGAGACGTACGACCTTGTAATAAAAGATCTGTCTCTTCACTGTAACCTTCAACTAGCACTTCCACTGTTTTACCAATGAAAGCACGGTGTTTTTCACGAGAGATATTTTGTTGAACTTCCATCACGGCTTCAAATCGACGTTGTTTCGTTTCTTCGTCGATTTGATTTTCCATACGTCCACCCGGAGTATTTTCCTCTGGAGAGTATTTAAAACAACCTACGCGGTCGAATTGTTGTTCGGCGATGAAAGCTAATAATTCTTCGAATTGCTCTTCGGTTTCACCTGGGAATCCTACGATGAACTGTGTACGAATAACTGCTTCAGGAATGTTCGTGCGGATTTTACGTAAAGCTTCTTCGATTTCTTCACGAGTCATTTTACGATTCATCGATTTCAACACTTGGCTGTTAATGTGTTGTAACGGCATATCGAAGTACTTCACTAATTTTTTGCTGTTCTTGATCAGATCAACCATTTCGTCAGTGATACCATCTGGATATAAATATAATAAACGAATCCATTCAGCGCCATCGACTTCATTTAAAGCTTTTAATAACTCTAATGGAGATTCTTTTGCTTCTGGATTTTTACGAGTTAAATCAAAACCGTAGTCTGTAAAATCGTGACTGATAATGATTAATTCTTTAACTCCGCCAGCCACTAAAAGCTTTGCTTCATTAACCACATTCGTGATCGTGCGTGATTGTAAATTACCTCGGATCAAAGGAATCGCGCAGAATGCACAACGCTTCATACAGCCTTCAGAAATTTTTAAGTACGCACGGTGCTTCGGTTGAGAATTCACACGCGGTGTTTCAGCTTCTTGAAGGTATGTTGGTAAGTTGAAGAATGTTTTTGTTTTGTTACCAGCATCATGATTTTTTAAGATCTTAGAGATATTTTGGAATTCTCCAGAACCTACGAAAAGATCCGCTTCAGGAATACTGTCGACTAAGTCCGTTTTATAGCGTTGAGTTAAGCAACCTGCCACAACAACTTTTTTGATTTTGCCTTCTTCTTTTAAAGCCGACATATCAAAAATACGTTGGATCGATTCTTTTTTTGAATCTTCAACAAAACCGCACGTATTAACGATAACTGTATCAGCATCTTCTGCTTCTCCGACAACTTCGTAACCGTCTTTCATTAGAGTTCCGGCCATGATTTCGCTATCTACTAAATTCTTAGGACAACCTAAGCTGATAAAGTGAACTTTTTGTTTTACTACAGGGTTTGTTTCAGTCGTTTTCATGGCTTTAAGATCTCGTCGGTTTTGATTTTTTTATAGCTAAACTTACCTTTAGGTGAATTTTTTAAAAAATCTGTTTTTTGAATATTGAAAGTTGTATCTGTGTTTAAATCATCCGTTATAAGAATCGAACTAATTAATTGATCCTTCTTATTTAAAACAACAACGAATTTTTTTAACGAAGCATTTTTGATTTTATCTGATTCAATAGAAAGTAAGTCGTCTTTATCTGTAATAACCGTATCTTTAGTAAAAAACTTATCCGGCGAAGACAACAGTTCAGCAATTGTTTTAACGAAAGGAACTTTATCTGCGTCGAACACCGTTACTTTGCGACCAGCTTTATCATCAAAATCTAAATCTGGTGATTCAATCACCCAAACATTTTTATTATAAATGATTTCTGTTTTTGTTGGTTTATCAGAACTGAAATGAATTTTATTTTTTGAATAAAGTAAAACTCCTTCAGTATCAGTCGTAGTACCTAGGGTCACTTTAGCTACTTGTCGCTTTGTTTGCATTTCAACTGCAGCCGCTGAATTATATTTTTTTAAAATTTTAACCGCGATAGCTTTATTAGGATCAGCCTTAGGGCTTTTTGCATGAGTTATGGAAGTCATAAAAACGACAACTAAAACAAGCATTTGGATCACAAGAGATTTGGCTTTAAACATACTCTTGATATATCAGATTTTGTCTCTGGAAAGAAGTGCTTTTATTTCAATCAAGCAGTCAGGTTTAAGGTGTGGCTTTAAGGCCATCAAACTAGCCTTCAGCGTATACCCAGAGGTGACTATATCGTCTATCAGAATAACCCGGTCATACTGATCCATTTCCGTTGTAAAATCTTCAAGAAAACTCATTTGAGAGATCCCTCTTTCCTCGAGCGTAAGACTCTTTTGCTCACCCTGTTCAGAGTGGCTTTTCAGACAATTCACAACCTCGCCCTGCGATAACTGCTTCCATGCCTGGGCAAAGTATTGAGTATGATACGCCGTCTTTCCGTGTCGACTTCCCGGAATGGGAATGAGAGCTGTTTTCAACTGAGAAGATCTATTTTGAGAATGGAAATGTAGAAATTTTTCGACGTAAAATTTCCAAACCGGAAAACTCAATCGATGTTTTAATAAATAAACTAACTCCGACAAACTATCACTTTCCTGTGGCGTCCAATGCAATAAAAAATCTACAGCAAATAAAGACCCTTGATCTTTAATCACCCGATAATGATTCATCATACGTGGTAATAGAAATTCTGTTTCGCAGCAATGACAAAACAAACTGGAATGGACCGACAAAGATCCACAACGTAAACACAGCGGATATAAAAATTGAATTTTCATAGGAGAATTCACTGCAAAACAAGAATAAGTTTGGCGTGATTTAAAATTGATTTACTAAATATTGTGGTACGGAATTCGGTTTTTAATCGTATAGGCGCGGTAGATTTGCTCTAACACAACGGTTTCCGCCACAAGGTGATTCATCACCATCGAAGATAAACTGATTTTTACTTGAGCGCGCTGTTTCACTTCGTCAGTTACACCAAAAGCTCCGCCAATGATGTAGACGATACGCTTTTTACCGCTCTCTTCAGCTTTCGTAATAAGTTCAGCGAAGTCTTCAGATTTAAAAGTTTTTCCTGTTTCATCAAACAGAATAACAAAATCTTGGTAATCGATTTTTTTAAAGAGTTCACTGGCTTCGAATTTCTTCTTTAGTTCCGCTTCATCGCGGCCATGTTTCATGGTTTTTAAAGATTGAACTTCGAACTCAGTGTAATGAGATATTTTTTTGGAGTACTGAAGTACTGCCTGTTCAAACCACTCTTCTTTAGCAGTTTTAAAATCAAACAGTACGGATTTCATTAGATTTTAGTGTCTTTCACAGGAATCTCAGTTCCTGCTTTCCAAAGCTCTTCTAGACGGTATTCTTGACGAACGAAATCGTAGAATAAGTGAATGATCAATGGACCGTAATCCACAACCACCCAACGGCCTTCATCCACACCCTCAACACCTTGAGGAAGTAAGTTGAATTCTTCTTTAACAGCCATCACTAAGTTTTCAGCCATAGAACCCGCGTGACGAGTACTTGTACCTGAAGCGATCAATGTGAAGTCTGTCGTCGTACCTAAAGCTTGAAGATCAAACGCACGAACGGCGATAGCTTTTTTATCAAAAAGTACTTGAGCACAGAATTGAGTGAATTTTGCATAATCAGCAATTTTCTCATTCGATCCACGATAAAGTTTATTAGCTTTAATGTAGCTTTCAACTGAAAGAGGTAAGAATTTTTCAGTCGTACGGCCAATACGTAATTTCTTACGTAATTCCGAAGACGAAATATCTAAATCATCTAAAGTGATGAATTCGATCGAACGACCAGTTGTTAATTCAACCGCTCCGAAATCACTTTCACCGATTAATGTTGTTAAATAATCAGGGAAGTCTGATTCCGCTTCTGGAATTTCATAACCAGGACGAGTTGTTACAACGAGATTGATCTCAGTTAAGATTTTTTTCCAGTCTTTCCACTCAGAGAAAGTTTCGAAGTTATCTGCACCAATAATCAAATAAAGATCTTTAGCGTCGTACTGTTTACGAAGCTCCATCACTGTATCGATTGTATAGCTTTTGCCACCGCGTTTGATTTCGATATCATCAACGAAGAAAGCTGGTCCATAAGTCGCAAATGCCTGTTTAGACATTTCGATTCTGTGCTCTGCATTCGGAAGTTCCGTTGGAATTTTTAACGGATTTTGATTGTTAGGAATAATGTGGATTTTATCAAATCCCATTTTCTTTTGTACTGTGACTAAACTATTTACGTGTCCGTTATGAGGCGGATTAAAACTTCCGCCGAAGATTCCTATTTTCATGTATCACCTGTTGTAAAATTACGTTTCGATTACGCCTTTAGCTTTTAAAATCTTATCGGCAACTACCGTTAGTAGTTCGTTAATATTTTTTCCGGTTACCCCAGAAATTGCGTAAACATCTGTATTATATTTTTTCTTAAATTTAGTTACTAACTTTTCTAATGAATCTTTTGGTAAAAGATCGATTTTATTGAAGACTACCACTTGTTCGCGTGTCGCCAATGGGAAGAATCCATCTTTGTCTTGATTCATAGAATCGTATTTTTCGATTTCGAAATTAATATCTTCGAAATCTTGCATCGGATCGCGACCATTCATACCTGATACATCCACTACGTGAATGAATAATGAAGTACGTTCGATATGTCGTAAGAATTGAATTCCTAAACCAACACCTTGATGGGCGCCTTTAATTAATCCAGGAATGTCAGCTACCACGAAGCTACTGTAATCCCCTACTTTCACTACGCCTAGTTGTGGAGTTAATGTTGTAAAAGGATAATCAGCAATTTTTGGTTTAGCGGCTGAGATACGAGAAATCAAAGTTGATTTTCCTGCATTAGGGAAACCGATAATTCCCACGTCAGCAATCAACTTAAGTTCTAAATTGATTTCTAAAGTTTCGTTATCTTCACCTGGCTGAGCATATTCAGGAGCTTGATTAATACTGTTTTTGAAGAATTCATTACCGCGTCCACCACGGCCACCTTTAAGAACTGTAACTTCATTGATATCCGTTAAGTCGTAAAGAATTTCTTCCGTTTCAGCTGAGCGAATGATTGTTCCTTCTGGAACGATCAACACTAAGTTTTCACCATCAGCACCAGTACACTGAGCTGAAGCGCCGGCTTTACCGTTTTCAGCATTATATTTTTTGTAAGTTCTGAAATCAAAAAGCGAATTGATATGTTTCGAAGTACGAACGATCACATCTCCGCCTTTTCCACCGTCACCGCCATCTGGGCCGCCACGTGGTTGCATTGATTCGCGTCTAAAAGTCACGGCTCCAGGGCCGCCACGTCCAGACGATATTGTAATCTTAACTTCATCGACAAATTTCATATAACCAACTCTTTGAATAGCACTTCTGTAATAGAATGAAAGCTTTCAGCAGTACATACACCGAAAGACAAAAGAAAAGGAGCCTTTTGAACTGGCTCCTTTAAAACTTTATAAAAAATACCCGGTTCCCGAGGGAAAACGGGTATTTAATTGTAAATAGGCGCTATAGCTTACGCTGCAGCTGTTTTAGCGTCTTTAGGGTATACGCTAACTTTAAAACGATCTTTAGAGAAACGTTCGAAAGTTACTAAACCTTCAGCAACCGCGTAGATTGTGTGGTCGCGACCGATTTTAACGTTTGTTCCAGTTTGGAATTTAGTTCCACGCTGACGTACGATAATCGTTCCAGATTGAACAAATTGGCCACCGAACGCTTTTACACCTAGTCTCTTCGACTGGGAATCGCGTCCATTCTTGGTACTACCACCAGCTTTTTTACTTGCCATGATTAACTCCTGATTCTTTTAAAATTAATAATTGTTAAACTTTAAGACCTTAAAAACTATTTAGTTTTTTTAGTCGCTTTTTTTGTTGTAGCTTTTTTAGCGGCTCTTTTTGAAGGCGCTTTTGCTTTTGCCGGAGCTTTTTTCGCAGCAGCTTTTTTAGGAGCGGCTTTTTTAGCTTTCGGTGCAGGAGCTGCCGTTTTAGCATTCTTACCAATCATTGCTTCAGCGCGTGCACGGCTGTCTGCAATTTTAGTTTGAATACGTTCATTACGAACTGCTTCCATATCTTTTACAACTGGTTTTGCATCAGCTTTAGTAGACTGACCATCTGGAGATGTAATTGATTTGATGAATAATTCTGTGAAGCTTTGTTTGTGAGTTCCGAAACGACGGTAGCTTTGACGACGTTTTTTCTTGAAAACGAATACTTTGCGAGTACGCGCTTGCTTAGTTACAACTGCAACAACAGCTGCGTTTTTCACAGTTGGAGTTCCAACATGAGTTTTGTCGCCAGAAACCATAAGAACTTCAGCTAAAGTTACTTCTGATCCTAGATCGTTATCTAATTTTTCTACTTGTAAAACATCTCCGGCTTGAACTTTATATTGTTTGCCGCCTGTTTTGATAATCGCGTACATGAAACCTCCATTAGGTATGTAAGAAGTAGTTTTGTCGCATTTTGGGGTTTCAAGGTCAAACGCTTCCTGAGATTTTTTAACTATTTCTGGACATCCTGTGAAATATATCCTATCTAATCCTTATTTTTCGTTAAAATTAGGATTAGATGTGGATATAAACGATATACCTTTAGATCAAAGTTTGCTGATTGTGGGTCCTCCGGACACCGGTAAAGCCTCGGTTTTAAGGTCTTTACCGCTATTTCAGGATGCCTTATACATTGATTTAGATGATCCTTTGCTCGTTCGCGAGCTCTTAAATAAGCCTGAGTTCCTTCAAGATATCTTGTCAGAAGTCAAACCAGGAGAATGGCTGACGATTAATCGCATCGATCGCATGCTTAAGTATCTTCCTCGCTTAGTTGAATCAATTGAAAAACAAAAGATATTTATTGCTGCTACTACCGGTAGTGAACTTGCGAATCAAAATTTATTTAAGTCTATTTACACCTCTGGATTATCTTATCTGAAAATCAAAGATACGACTGATGTGTCGACAGCTTTACAATATGGTCTGTTGCCAAAAACTTTTAATCTTCATAACAATGTGGATAAAGCCCGTTACCTCAAAGATTTCGTGGAAAACTATATCAACGATGAGCTGATTCAAAAATCTAAAATTAGAAACTTAGTGGCATTTCATCTTTTCTTACCCCTAGCGGTCGAATCTATCGGAATAAAATTAAATTTTACACGCCTGTCTCAACAAATCGGAGTCGATTACAAAACGATTCAAAATTTTTATGATTTACTAGTCGAAACACACGCAGGTTTTTATTTAAAAAGCAGTTCACTCCAGTTAAGAAAAGTCCAAACATCTTCATCTCGTTTTTACTTTTTTGATTCGGGATTTATGCGTGCTTTGGAAAATAAATTAACGGATAAATTTTTAGAAAACTCGATTGAATATCGTAAATATTATAAACACTGGTGTATTGCTGAAATTCACAAAATGAATTCCACTTTAAATCTGGGTTTAAAACTTTCATATATCGAAACGAAAGATAAAGTTGAAATTGAGTTAGTCGTCGAAACTCCAAGTAAAAATGTTTATTTAATTTGTTTTGAAGGCTCTCAAAAGATTATTCCGGCTCACTTGAAGCATTTAAATAGCATGGGAAGAAATTTACCAAATGCTAATTTAATACTCGTTACGGAAGCTCAGAACGCATTAAACGATTCACGCATTAAACAGCTTTCAGCGGCTCAATTTTTTCTTGAAGTTTCACTGCTTAAATAATACTAAAAATCCATAACTATAAAAGGAGACCCCATGAAATTATTAGTAATCGCGGCTTTCGCATCGCTTGTATCTTTATCTGCATTTGCTCAACACGATGACGAACACTCAGCTGAAGTTTGTTCAACTGTTGATGCAACAATTTGTGCACACGTTGGTCACATGAAAGATTTGCTTCCAGGCAAGCAAGGATCTTTCGTTGTTCACGTTACAGGACCTGCTGAAACAGCTAATATGTCTGTTTTATTATGGATGCCTTCAATGGGACATGGAACAGCACCTGTGGCTGTAACTCAATTTGATGTGAATAAATACAACGTAACTAAAGCGTCTTTCATCATGAAAGGTGACTGGTTAGTTCGTTTAGCTTTCACGGCCGCCGACGTGGTTCACCACATCGATATCCCATTAACTATTAAGTAATTTTTTTGATTAATCGAAAATCTCGTACTGCTCTAAGTGGTACGAGGGTTCGATTTTGAATGCCACGGAATGACCGAATTTTTTTTCTAAGTATTCTAGCGTTTCGCTTTCTTCTTCGTAAATCCAATCCACGATGCTTCCATGACAGTGAACGATTAAACTTTTCTTTTTATTTTCAGATAAACCGACTTCACGTTCAATATCGCGGAAAATTTCATTCGCAATGGTATTCTTACGTTTGATGTAACCTTTTCCTTCACAGTATGTGCAAGGCTCGCAAAGAGTTTTCACGATACTTGGACGAATACGTTTACGAGTCATTTCAACTAAACCAAGTTCTGACATCGACATCACGTTTGTGCGGCTGCGATCTTTTTTCAATTCTTCGTTTAAAGCTTGAAGCACTTGTTCACGGTGAACTTCTTTTTCCATATCGATGAAATCGACGATGATAATACCACCAGCATTACGAACACGAAGTTGATGCGCCACCTCTTTAACAGCTTCAAGATTCGTTTTTAAAATCGTATCTTCTAAATCTTTTTTACCAACGTATTTACCTGTGTTCACATCGATCACAACTAAAGCTTCCGCTTCGTCGATCACGATGTATCCACCAGATTTCAACCAAACTTTTCTTTCTGTCGCTCGAGAAATTTCTAAATCAATATCGTATAAATCGAAAAGTGGTTTTTTCTCTTCGTATAAAATGATGTTCTGTTTGTATTTTGGCATTAATTGCGTCACAAATTTTTGAACACGCTTATAAGCTTCCGCTTCGTCTACCCAAACTGTCGTTACGTTTTCACTCATCAAATCACGTAAAGCACGAAGCTCAACGTCTAATTCAGAATGAATCAATCCAGCGGTTTTTTTCTTTTCGAAACTTTTTTGAATTTCTTTTCCTAAACGATCTAAGTAATCAATGTCAGAGCGTAAAGCTTCTTCTGAAGCGCCTTCTGAAGCGGTTCTTACAATCACTCCACCGCTTGGATTAATTTTTTGAATAATTTTTTTAAGACGTTCTTTTTCTTTTTCGTCTTCAATTTTTCTTGAGATACCCACATGTTTAATAAAAGGCATGTAAACGATTCCACGACCAGGAAGCGAAATATGAGTCGTAATACGCGCACCTTTTGTTCCTAGTGGATCTTTCGCCACTTGAACCATCAGCTGTTGACCTTCTTTAATTAAATCTTGAATCGGTGTTTTAATTTCGCGTGAAGGTCTGAAATTATCGTTTTCTTGTTGTTGATCATTTTCATCGTCATCGCCATCATTGAAAAAACCTTTTGTTTCATCCGTCATGATATCGCCTACGTATAAAAACGCGGCTTTATCTAAGCCGATATCTACGAAAGCCGCTTGCATACCTGGAAGTACGCGCGTAATGATGCCGCGATGAATAGTCCCGACCAACGTCGGTGAAGAACGCTTTTCAATTTTTAAATCCATTAAACTGCCAGATTCGATATAGGCTACACGGGTCTCGTTCGGTCGAATGTTTATGAGAATTTCTGCAGCCATATGGACTTTACTCCTGTTAATAGATTCTCTACTTCTACCGAAGAAGTACTGAATAATCAAATTGTGAGGTTACATCATGGCTACTATAGACGATTTATTTAGACTAATGGTTGAGCAGAAAGCTTCGGATTTGCACGTGACGAGCGGCGCACCGCCTTATCTTCGCGTACACGGAGAAATGTCTCCCATTAATTATCGTCATTTAACCAATCAAGACGTACAAGGTTTGATCTTTGAAATTCTCACAGAGAAACAAAAGAAAGCTTTTGTGGAAAAATGGGAGCTCGATTTCGCTTACGTATTAGAAGGTGTAGGACGTTTCCGTTGTAACATCTTCATGCAACGTAAAGGATTAGGCGCCGTATTCAGAACAATTCCAGAAAAAATTAAAACCGCTCAGGAATTAAATTTGCCACAAACGATTATCGATCTTGTTGATGCTGATCGTGGATTAATTCTTGTGACCGGCCCAACCGGTTCGGGTAAATCGACAACGTTAGCTGCGATGATTCATCATATCAATGCTACTCGTGAAGCTCATATCCTTACTGTTGAAGATCCGATCGAGTTCGTTCATCCCAATTTAAAATCGTTAGTGAATCAACGTGAAGTTGGATCACATACAAAAACTTTCGCCAATGCTTTAAAAGCTGCCCTCCGTGAAGATCCAGATATCATTCTAGTGGGAGAGTTACGTGACCACGAAACGATTTCATTAGCATTAACAGCGGCCGAAACAGGACATTTAGTTTTCGGAACTCTACATACAAATTCAGCTGTAAAAACGATGGATCGTATCATCGACGTTTTCCCTGGAGAGCAACAGTCACAAATTCGTACCATGTTAGCCGAATCATTACGCGGCATCGTGGCACAAAGTCTTTTCACTAAAGCAGATAAAATGGGACGCGTGGCTGCCTTTGAAATTTTAAAAGGAACCAAAGCCGTTTCAAATTTAATTCGTGAAGGAAAAAATCATCAAATTCCTTCAATTATGCAAACGAGTGCCGCACAAGGTATGATTTTATTCGAAAAATACCTGGATGATTTACTTCGTAAAGGTTTAGTAACTGCCGCCGACGTTAAAGCCTTCTTAGGTAAAGACGATACGG
>CAZXZW010000001.1:140729-142192 GCA_964645745.1 uncultured Bdellovibrio sp. | reverse complement strand
CTAAAATGAAAGCCTTATTCGTTGGAATCGGAACCGCAGCTTGCAAAGCTTATTTCCAAAACACCAGCTCCACGCCAAAAAATTCTGAATGGGGCATTATCCGTCACAAAGGCACAACAGAATGCCTAGCACCTAAAATTCAAATGGCCGGCCAGTCTTGCGTGAGCAGTTGTCAGCTGTAATAAGCTGACAACCCACCCCTAACTCTGCCATACTAACTGCATGTTTTTAGAACCTACCTGTTCCCTTAAAAATTTGAGTGATGCTGTTTTACAGCTATCTGATTTCTTCATCAATCACCCCGATGATCAAACACCGTGGAACGAAGCTTATTGCAAATTAGCTTACCGTCATTACTACTTCCCACTGAATTACATCCGTAATCTGCGTGTGATCGAACAAGGCAAAAACGTAAACTTCTTTAATAATCTAGAGCACACTATTGACTGGGGAGCTGGTCCGGGAACAGCAAGCTTAGCTTTAAGAAATAGTTTAAATTTAAAATCACAAACACTCATCGAAAAATCAACGACGGCCTTATCTGCGTTTAAAGATATTTACGATCAATTACAATCCCCGACTACGACAGCTGTTTTAGATTTAAAAAAAGTCAACGTTGATAAAAACAAAACACTTCTGACTTTTTCTTATTCCATCACAGAAATGACAGATCTTCCTCCGGGATGGGATCAATTCGAAGCTATCATGATCTTAGAACCATCAACTCGTGATGATGGACGTAAGCTGTTACAAACTAGACAAAAATTAATTCAAGCTGGTTACAGCATCTGGGCTCCGTGTCTACATCAAAAGCAATGCCCTCTACTTATTCACTCGAAATCTGATTGGTGCCATGACCGCGTTCATGTCAACGCGCCGGACTGGTTTAAAAAATTAGAAGAGCAATTACCTTTTAGAAATAATACGGTGACAACAAGTTATCTTTTGGCTCGTAAGCAAAAACCGAATTTCGATACGACTAATAAAATTCGTATGACGGGTGATTCAATGGAAGAAAAAGGCAAAACGCGCCAGCTGATTTGCCGTAATGAAACACGCGAATTTCTAACTTGGATGCATAAGGAAATTGAACCTGAAATCATTCCTCGCGGCGAAGTGATTGATCTTCCCGAAAAACACGAAATCAAGTCCAACGAAATCCGAGTCAAAAAAGCTTAGTAATAAGCTCCGCACGTTAACGTCGTCGAGCTACTGCTTAAAGTCATCATATCATAAGCATCATCCGCATGGACTAGATACAACGAAGCATAACCTCCCCAAGTGTATTCTGCAGAGTAAGAACCATCACCTGTTAAATCTTCTACTTCACCTAAGCTCTTTTCATTAAATTGATCCAGATTTCCCATTTCTTTTCAAAAGAATGTTTAAAAAATTGAACGATTTCTAAACTAGACTTTCATCTAAATATATAAACATTTTTGTATACATATTATACGTTTATG
>CAZXZW010000001.1:103419-140629 GCA_964645745.1 uncultured Bdellovibrio sp. | reverse complement strand
TATACGTTTATGCATATGACGAGCATCCCCCTCCACCTTATTGAAACTTTTGTTGTTTTTGGCGAATGTCAGAACTTGGTCAAGACAGCAAAGGTTTTAAATCAAACTCAGCCTTCCGCTTCGAGGCAGATTGATCAATTCCAGAAGCATTTTAAAAAACCTCTGTTTAAGCTTCTGGGACGCCAGAAGCGATTAACGGAATACGGCGACCAAGTTTACAATTATTACAAAAGAAGCGTTCTCGAATTACATTCACTTCAGAAAAATATCGATGCGATGTCTTTCCAGAATCAGATGCAGCGTCTGACTCTGGCCGGGCGCTCGGAAATTCTGAAAGCCTTCATCAGTCCCCTCTCGTTTAAGAGTCCGGTTTATTTAAAATCTTCGACCGGCGCTCAAATCAAACAGGACATGGAAAATTCGAAACTGGATATCGCCGTCCTTCAAGAAAACTTCATCACTTACAATTATTTCCGCAAAAAACTCTTTGCGGCTGAATGGTGTTTAGTGATTCCTAAAACCTGGGCTAAGAATATTAGCAGCGCTTCGCAATGGTTCTCCCTCGTGAAAGATCAGCCTTTCGGAAGCTATGACAAAGGCTTCTCAGCTACCTACCCAAATACGCTTAAAAAAATTCCGTTTAATGATTTTAATTTTAAATTTATGACAGACGATTGGCGCCTCATCGCAGATAAAGTCGAACAGCAAGCCTGTTGGTCGATCATGCCTCGCCATCACGCTCCTAAAGATAAAGTGATCAATCTCTCAATGGATGACTACTTCAAAGAAGCTTCGTTTTACCTGTACTTCAAAAAAGAACATGCAAAAAACCAGGATGTTCAAAACATCTTAACTCAGTTATCAGAAAGCTAAATAAAAGCGATTTTAGGCCCAACTGTCTAAAAATAAAACGATTCAAAACGTCAGATTCATTTAATTAAATCTGGCGCAGGCACAGATCACGCATAAAGAACTCCGAACGACCCTCAAAATAAACAAGGAGCTCTTTATGAAAAGAATCTTATTAACGGCATTAACTTTCGCAGCGGTAACTTCTTTTGCGCAATTAAAACCAGGCCCAGGTGGACATCATGGTGGTCAATCCATCGAAATTCAACAAATTCAATTAGATATTCAATCAACTCGCTTAAGCTTACAAAGCGCTTTAGCGACGTTAAAAACAAATCCAAAATTAAGTGCGAACAATATCCGGCAAGCTATGATGAGACTTGATTCTATTTCAGCCCAAGTCAGTGGATTAAATAGCAACGGACCAAGTGGACCGATCGAAACAGTTGTTGGTTACTATGTAGCACTTAAATCAATTTCGGGCGCTTTATATGGCGGTGAAGCAGCGACAAAAATTCAAGCCACCGAGAAAGCTCAAAAAGCATGTTTCGACGCTGAATATGACGGTAACTGCCAAACAAATAAAGAGGCTTTAACCACTAACTCATTACTTAATATCGCTCAACCAACTTATTGCTCAATCAAATCAATATCTGGTTCACAATACGGAGCTGAGGGACGCGTTTCCGCTGAAGCTACGGTAAAAGCTCAAAAAGCATGTTTCGATGCTGAATACGATGGAAACTGCGTAGTTTCTGAAAAATCAGTAACTTGCGAGTAATTTAAAACTGCATATCAAAAGCAAAAAGGCCCAGTGAATAAATCACTGAGCCTTTTTTTATTTCTCTAAATCAAATTCAACACGACGATTTAAATCAAGCTGCTCTGGCGTGGCCGATCGAAGATCATACTTTGGTTTAGAAGAACCAAACCCCTGCGATGATAACTTGTTTTTCGCCACACCTTTTTCAATAAGATAATTTTTAGCAGCCAAGGCGCGATCGGCTGATAATTTTTTATTTAAAACGGCTGATCCACGATGATCCGTGTGCCCCGACACCGTCACCATTTTATAATCGTCTTTATTTTTATTTAAAACCACTGCTACTTCATCCAGAATTTTTCGACTAGGCTCAGTCAATTTTGAACTGCCTAATTCGAATTCGATATTTTGTAATAATTCGATTTTATTATTTTCAACAACTACTTTCGGCTTTTCAATAACAGGAGTTTTTTCTGTCTTAGATTCAGCAACCTTTGGCATATACAACGGCAACTTAACACCTAAAATAAAACGAGGATCATTTCCTCCAATATTTTCTAAACTTCCCGTACCCACTGTTAGATGCGTGGCGATCTCAGGCTTAGGCCAATAACGAACTCCAGCTAAGACCTCACCAGGATGAGTGTATTCATTATGTGTTTTAGAAATATTATTTGCAGTACCCTCTAAATTGAAACCGAAAGTTTTCCCTACGGGAATAAAAAAGCCAAGCGCCACTGGATACTGCGTTTCAAAGTTTACTTTTTTATACACTGATCCGTTTTTCTTACCTTCGATAAAAGCTTCGGGATGATGATCAATTCCAAAGTTCAGCGATGTAGTAAAATATTGGTTTATATTTTCTAATGCGAATTTAACTCCGGCTCCGAAGGACCCCCAAGATGCGCCGATAGACGTAGGTTCACAAGTTGAACAGGTCGCAGATTTGGCGTAATAACCATTGGCCGCGTAAAACCCTGTCGGAATATACAAAGTAGGAATCACGGACATCGAAATGTATTCCGTGTTTAAAAAATTCCAGTTCACAAATAGTCTTGAGTCGCCTAATCCCGTCGTCGATGTTCCATCTAAAGCAGCATTAATTGGCGAAGCTCCTTGATCTTCGGTCGTTAATCTTTCAATCGGTAATTCTAAGCCGATTTGCAAAGTTGAGGTCAGCAAATAACCCACACCTAAATTTAAGGCTTGGGCACTTTTAATTAAACTGCTACTGCCACCAAGGCCGTCTGAACCAATACGCGTTTCTCCGTCGTCGTCTAAATCAATCCAGGGATCATTCACCCACGTATAATCAAAGTAGCCGTACAAACGCCCTTCAGTGGTTTGCAGACTCCAGGGCTGATCATTGAGGCGCGCGGATTCTAAAGTCAAAAAAGTCGTATTGTGACTAGTTTGCAAGTTCTGCACTCGGATACCTTTACCAGCATAAACCGTCTTTACTAAAAATAGAGTACAAAATAGCGCACCGTATATCTTAAATTTCATCTTAACCATCTCCTTGATTTTTAGTTTCACGACTCATCATCAAAGAGATCAAACTCCAAATCAATATAGCCTCAGCAAGAAAGGTACTCTTGCTGACGACAAGCTCTGCACAAAAAGATACCAACAAAAAAAACTGGCACCTTTTAAACGCTAATGCTAGCTTGTTTTCCATGTCTGAATCATTAAAAACACCTCTATATAACGAACACGTAAAACTTAACGCCCGCATGGTGGATTTCGCCGGTTGGAATATGCCAATCCAATACACCAACTTGAAAGACGAACACAATTCAACACGTAATCACGTGGGGTTGTTCGACGTTTCTCACATGGGAGAAATTCGCGTGAAAGGCCCGTCGGCAGTGGCGACTCTTCAATGGTTAACAACCAACGACGTGGAAAAATTAAATAACGGACAAGCTCAGTACGGACTTTTACCAAATGACAAAGGCGGCTTAGTTGACGATCTTTTTATTTACTGTTTAAAAAAAGATGAAGACTACTTAGTTTGCGTGAACGCTTCGAACAAAGATAAAGATTTCGAATGGATGAAAGCGAATAACAAATACAACGCAGACATCACAGACGAATCTCCTCTATGGGGACAGATCGCGATTCAAGGACCGAAAGCTCTAGAACTTTGCGATCAAATCTTTAACTACCCTGTTTCAAAAATGAATCGTAACGAAATCGTGGAATCAGAATTCCAAGGTTTCAAAATCATGATCGCCACAACTGGCTACACAGGAGAAAAAGGCTGCGAAGTTTTCATCGCCGCTCCTGGAACTGATAAATTATGGCAGGCTCTTTTAGCTCACCCCATGAAAGCTATTCCAGTTGGATTAGGTGCGCGTGATATTTTAAGAACGGAAATGAAGTACTCTCTTTACGGTCATGAAATTGATGACACGACAAACCCTTACGAAGCAGGTCTTGGATGGGCGATTAAACCAACGGCTAAAGACTTTATGTCTAAAAACGCGATCTTGACCGCTAAAGAAAAAGGCTTATCTCGTAAGCTGATCGGCTTTAAAATGTTAGATCGAGGCATTCCTCGTCAAAACTACCAGATTAAAACTTCAGCAGGTGAAGTGATCGGCGTAGTAACTAGCGGAACTCACTCAATTACTTTGGATGAACCGGTGGGAATTGCTTACGTAACAACCCCTTTTAGCACAGAGGGCTCGGAAATTTTCGTGGATATCCGCGGGAAATTAACAAAAGCTGTCGTTGTTAAAACTCCATTTGTACAAAAATAATTTATAGTTTAAAAAATACGTTCGACTCATTGCTGACGGAGGCAAATATGGCTTTTCACATTCCAGAAGATTTTTATTACACTAAAGACCACGAATGGGCTCAAGTAGACGAGAATATCGTTACTGTGGGAATCACTGAGTTTGCTCAAGACCAATTAGGCGAAGTTGTTTACGTTGACCTTCCAGAAGAAGGACAAAAAGTAACTCAAAACCAAGCTTTCGGCGTTGTAGAATCTGTTAAAGCGGTTTCTGACCTATATGCTCCGGTTTCAGGCACTGTTATCGAAGTGAACTCATCTTTAATCGACGATCCTTCATCTTTAAACGACGACCCTAATAATAACGGTTGGTTAGTTCGTATCGAGATGGATACTGAGAAAGAATTAGCTAACTTAATGCGTGCTCCAGAGTACAAAAAGTTAACTCAATAGTTTTTATTTGTTTTTTTAAAAAAAGACGGTTAACTTAGCCGTCTGTTCCGACACTCTTCAATTTATCTTTTAGAGTGCCCAGTTGGTGGAATTGGCAGACACACTAGGCTTAGAACCTAGCGCCGCGAGGCATGGGGGTTCGACTCCCTCACTGGGCACCAAGTTTTAAAATATCTATGAAAACACTTCTCAAATTCTTGATTTACAGCCTTGTTCTTATGACTTCGCTTTCAGCTCAAGCGCAACAGACCTTATTGCTAGTCGGCGGAGGATCTCGCCCTCCTGAAGCTTTAAAAGAGTGGATCAAGGGTCATAAGGCGAAAGAACCTAACGTTCTTATTATCACTTGGGCTTCTGAGTCTCAAAAAGAAAAATACGAAACAAGTATTAAAGCCGACTTTGAAGCTGTTGGTGTTAATAAGTTCTTAACCAGTCGTGATATCACCAATGAAACAGAGCGCGCGGCGTTTATCCATGATCTTCCTCAAGCCACTCACATTTTCTTTTCTGGTGGCGATCAAACGAAAATCATGGCTATTTTAAATCAAAACCCTCAGGTGATGGATAAGCTTCAGCAGGCTTACTGGAATAAAAATATTCCTGTTGGTGGAACTTCTGCGGGAACTTCGGCTCAAGCCGAGATGATGATCACCGGAGTTGAAGGAGTTTTAGAGCGTGGTCTTGGATTCTTACCCAAGTCTGTGATCGATCAGCATTTTTTCAAGCGTAACCGCGTAGAACGCTTACGTAACTACATGAAAATTGCTCCAGAAAATTTTGTTGGCATTGGTGTCGACGAAGATGGATCGCTTTTACTTAAGCGCGATCCTAAAACTAAAAAATTCAGTCGTAAAGTCATCGGCGATAAGAACGTGATGATAATCGAAGCCACGGCTTCAGGCCATCCACGCGTCGAAAAAATTTTAACTCCGAAATGAACTAGTTACCAGCGCCTTTGATTTTTTCCATGATATGAAAAGCTAAGAAGAAAAACCCGAGAAGAGGTGGGACCATTTGGACCAAAGCGCCTCTTCTCATTTTTTTATTTGTAACAAATAAAACAATTCCGGCCGCGACCATAGAAAATCCCACGAAACTAACCATAGCACCAGCCACTTTAATTTCTAATTGATTGACGTAATACAAACCAATGAACATTCCGATCGCTAAAAATAAATTGTAGAAACCCTGATTCAACGCCCACGGCTTAACTGCTTCGTGATCTTCTTTTTTCATTCTGAAAGCTTTGTAACCATTTTCTTTTTGAAACAAGAACGTTTCCAAAATGAAGATGTAAACATGAATTAACGCTGCTACAAAAAAGAAAAAATAACTAACCCATTCAATTTTCATAATTATCTCACTGGTATAATGATTTGTGTTTTAAGATCTTTAGGTGACGCATTCATAGGAGTATTAACATACACCTCATACATATCAACGCTTTTGTCCATCTTTAGCTTCTTGTGTCTTTGCGCTGACATCGCTGTCGACCATGCATTACCTAAATGTTCATAGGCTCCTGTGTGTATCACCTGAAGGGCTTTATGCTCTTCTACGTAAGAACTTTGCACTTTAGCTTTATCCATACAGTCCACAGCTTTCTTAACATCAGCCTTGTTTATATAGGCTAAAGCTGATGTAAATACACATTCACCTCTCACCATATCAAACTTACGGTACATGGTTAACATGAAGGTAGGATTAGCAATCGCTCCTTCTCGCACCTTCGTGCCGAGCTCAGTGAAATCTTGCTTACTGAGTTTTCCTAAATCCGCAATTTTAGCTTCATGAGTAATACCTACGTAGTAAAATCCTGGCTTCTTTTCGGTTCCTGTGATTTCGGTATTGGACAAAACTTCACCTGACTCCATATAATCTTTTAACATCGACAAACCGCGACGGAAATCATTCGTCACAAATGCTTTCATCATTTTTTTGAAAAAGATCATAAAAAGCGGAAGCGTACTATCTAGCTCCCAACGAACTCTGGTGTTGTCTCCTTCAGAAGACAAATGAAAAGTAGCCTTACTCTGACTTTTCCATGGCTTGAAAAACTCTAGATTACAAACCACTCTTTTGTTCATTTCTAAAGTTCCCAACGTCATACGACCAGATCCAATCAAGTCCCCATCCCAACTTTGAGTGTGACCCGTGACTCCCCATGGATTTTCGGTTTTAGTTCTAGCCGAAGGCTCCATACATAACCAAGGTGACCAACGCTTCCATTTATCGAAATTAGTAATCGTGTCATAAACTTCATTGATTGGTTTATGGATTAAAACCTCTTGGGTTATATTTAAAGGAATCGCAAACATATTGTCACCTTTTTCGTTACATATACTTGTTGAATTTATACCTTCATTACACAATACTTAAGATAAAGTTTCAATAATGAAACCCTAAACAACAGGAGACTTCATGTCTAAACTACCAATGATCGCACGTATTTTATTAGGTCTGATTTTTTTCGTATTCGGCCTGAATGGATTTTTAAATTTCCTTCCAGCACCACCAATGCCTGAAGCTGCAGGAGCTTTCGCCGGCGCCTTAGCCGCTACTGGCTACATGTTCCCGTTAATCAAAGGTGTTGAAGTTCTTGTCGGTTTGATGTTGCTAACAAATAAATTTGCTCCATTAGCATTAATTATTTTAGCTCCAGTGACAGTAAATATCGTTCTCTTCCACGGTGTACTTGCACCTGCTGGTTTAGCACTTCCAGTCATCATTTTATTGTTGCACTTGTACTTAGCAAGCACTTACAAATCAGTCTACAAACCTTTATTTAGCTAACTTTCAGAAGGACGCGCAGGACTAAGGTCTTGCGCCTTCTTTCGGTTTTTCGATAGCACAGGTATTCTGCAAACAATGATCTACATTCTTCTTAATCATTCGCTCGATCTCTAAATCATCCCAACGCAAAACCTTGATCATATTCAAAGTTTTTTCGCCCATCACCATTTCGCCTTGAGCTGAAATCTTAATTGTTCTTGTAGCTGACTTAGCGTCACGGTTGATATCCCAAATTTTAACTTGATATGATCCATCGGCTTCTCGCGCACTGATGTCTGTTACCATCACGACGTGAATCCACTGCTTCGTCGATAAAAACTTTTTACTTTTCTGAGATAAATAAACAATCGGATTATAACCGTATCCTAATTTTGTTGATAACTCTTGATGCAATTCTTTTAAATCTTTCGCATCCATATTTTGACGAACAGATAAAAATCCATCCACTGCACCTTGAATCAAGTTCACGTTATTTTTCTGCCATTGATCCACAATTTTTTCACGGATGTACTTTTGAATTTCCGGATCAGAAGAAAAAGTATATAAATCTTGATACCCTTCAAACGTAGTCATTTCGTTATTCATCACTTTTTCAATGCGCGATGTATAATACTCGAGCCATTCCTTTGGATGAGTCTCGCGATTAGGAACAGATCCCACCGCTTCAGCTTGGAAAGTGGCTAGCATATTAAATTTTCGAAGCGATGATGTGATCCCAGAACAGAATCCAAATTCATGCTTTAAGATGTCAGTGAAAAATTCAGGGCGATTATAAAACGGGAATGACCACGCTTGAGCTGGTTTTTTCTTGTACGCATTCTTTTCGAAAATTCTAAAAACAGAACCCTCTGGGTCATCACGATGAATTTTTTCAAATAAAGCATAATCACTCATCCCCGTGATATGAGCTAAGTTCTCTTGCAAGTTACCAAATAATTTTGGCAAGTAATTCTTGAGTCCTTGAGCCACTAACTTCGTCTGTGTGAGACCCGTCGGAGAATCAGGAGCCTCTTCTGCAAAAAGATCGGCACACAAAGGCCCGCTGGCCCAGCTCAATGAAGTCGACAGAAGCACTGTGAAGATAAGTGGTAATAATCGCATATGAGCTAACCTAGCGAATTTAGAGCCATTTTTTAATGCAATATAACGGTTTTTAAGACTGAAAACTGACTAGGACTTAGTAGGAATCCCTAAAAGGTCACCTATGAGACGATCAACTTCTTGAGGGTGATAAGTTTTCAAAGCTTTAAGATAAGAGGATTCTTGGCGATCATCTTTGAAAAATTCTGATCTCCACCCGTCTGTGGTTTTAATAAACTCTTCAGCAAATTTACGATCCACCGAAAGACATCCCATTAAAATAACGTCAACATAGGATTGCCAAATAAAATGTCGCTCCGATGCTGTTCCAAATTTTTCTTGGTCAGGTAAATAAATCCAAATTCTTCCATTCTCAGGAATTTTTTCGCCAGGAGTCCACGCATTTAAAACACTGCGATCTAATTCATGACGAGTGTAGCCATGTTCTCGCTGATCAAAGACTTGAAGATCTTCCACTTCGAATAAAACCACATTAATACTACTGTGTTTATCTTGGTAAACCCCTAAAGCACAAAACTGCAGATCATCATAGGTCACACTCCACGAGCGTGAGAAACCTTTTAAAACCACCGGCAGCGACGATAAAGATTTACCTGTGATATTTTGACTTTCAAAATTAATAAGACTGCCATAACCGATAATATAATTTTTCACGTGGTCAGCTTTTTTTTGACGTAGATCTTTTTGATCACTTGCGCGATCACTTCTTTCGAATCATCGTAAATATCCACTGGTAAATCGAAAATATATTTTTCTCCACCGGCTGTTTTATCCCGAACGGTCTGAAGCAATTCAGGAGTAATGATAAAATCAGCATAAACCGCACTTTTTCCCGGTTTCTTGAAATCAATACTAGCCCCTTTATCCCAAACATAATATCCCGCACCTAAGTTATTCATGAACATCAACATGAAAAAAGGATCCGTCATCGAATACAAAGATCCTCCGAACTGCGTTCCTACATAATTACGATTATACCAAGTGAACTTCATTCGCGCCGTGATTTGCGTGTAATCGGAATTGATTTTTATAATTGAAATTCCTGCGCCTAAAAAAGGAGGATAGCAGTTCATCATGTTCTTAAAGAATCTTGGGGTCATATTTTTTGAATAGTGTCGAATCATGTTCGCTATCATATACCTATTTTTGACTCAAAAGGATTTTCCAAACCCTATAGTAAATCCTATATTTTGAATTTGCGTTACTGTATCTGACGTATTTAAAGAATGATTATAGAAAAGACCGACAGGAATATAAAGGCTCGAACTGGTTTTATAATCCAATCCGGCGTTAACTAAAACACCATGAGCGTATGTTAAATCCACTTCGTTGACTGAATTAGTTGCTTTACTGATCGGCGACTTTAACTTAGCTCCTACACCTAACCAATAAATACCATAAGGTTTGTCGATGTAATATTTAAGACCTGCTGTTCCTGTTATGTATTTTAAATCAACAAAACAATCGCGTGATGACGTTCCTGCACAAACTAAACCACTCGCTTCGCCGGTCACTTTGAACGATTCATAACCTAAACCAGCAAACAAACCCCATGCATGACCTAATTTATAGTCTGCATTTAAATCGAAACTGATATCGTTACCCTTCATGACTACAGATTCAGAACTTGATGTAAGAGGATTATTTTGCTTCACAGTAATTTGGTTCATGTTCAAACCTAAACTAAAAGACATTTTCAATTTACGATTGAATAAACCTGTGTTTTGTAATTTCGAAATAACTAGCTGCGGATAAACGGCTTCCGTTACAGAATCCATCGAGCCTTCTAAAATACGCGCCACAAATTTACTGTTTTTAACTAGAAGAACTTTGGCTCTGACTAATTGCATTTGGTTGTGATAAACCGCAAACTCATCGCCCAATGCAGCACTTTCATTCGCGTCGATACGAACGAGAATCTTCCCATGTTCAACCGCTACTTTTTTAAAAGTGTAAGCTGAGGCTTGGCCCAACATAAATCCGAAAGAAAGAATAAAAGTGAAAATAAAATTATTCATGGGTGAGCGTTTTAATTTTACCATCTAAGTCTACAAATCTTAAACGACCTTCATCTATAAAATAAACAAGATCATTGTTGCCTACATAACTATCCCACAAGCGAATTGAACAAGATTGTGCGTTGGTGGCATCAGCACAGAATCCTGGTCCATTTGCTCCGTTCCCAGCCACCACATTCCAAATCAAACTATTACGATTGGCTTTTTTAATTTCACCAGTCGCTGGCGTGATGTGATACAAATCACCCTGGCGAGAATTGAAATAATAACCATTACTCCACTGCGAAGGATTCGGAAGATGACCTGAAGGACCTAATGAAAAACCATCCGTGATATTAAATACACTTGAATCATGAGTTGAACATGTTCCAACGGATTCACACAAACGAGTCGTCACGTAAGAAACTGTCTGATTAAGAGTATCCAATAGAAAACCAAAGTTACTATACGGAACTAAGTTTTTAGTTTCTTTCGCATTGTCTCCGTACACGCCAGGACCTGAAAACGTTTGCGTCGTCACTTTATATTCTAAACCTGCCGGATCAAATACTTTTAAAGATGAGTAATTAGGTAAAGCGGCATCTAGTGCTTGTTGCGGATTTGTTGATGAGAAATAAATTTTACCTGATTGAAGAACGTTAAAAGTTCCGTACCAGTAAAGATTTGCTCCGTTGACAGACGCTTTATCATAAGATGTGATTTGCAAATCTAACGGATTAGCTAAACTGCCACTTAAGCTGTCTCCACCAGATCCTACAATTGTACTGACTGCAAACTGAGAATCTGATGTGAAAACAACTTTGCGAATTCTATTTTGATCTAGGATATAAAGATTTTCATCAAAATCTAAAGCAATACGAGCCGGATTCGTCACACGTGCAGCCGTTTGATCTCCATCAACTGGGGCCGCGTTATACGCAATCAACGTGCTGGCTGATGTGTCTGTTAATAAATTAATTCTTTTAATCGTGTGAGTTGTGGCATCGCGGTAGATCAAGTGACCTTGAGACGTCACTACAAAATAGCCCGGATCTAAAACGGGAATTCCACCGCCAGCAAATGTTGGATCACCAGTTTTTGTAACAATAGCCGAACCTGTCGTATTTGAATTCGCCGTCATCGCTTGAGTGATAGACAATGCACAGGCCGATCCACCACACGTTCTATTGTAACTTGAGATAAAATCCGTTGTATCTGATACATTCGTCGTGATGTTTTTAGCCATATCCATCACCCACAACGAATAATTCGAAGTGAATGCCGTGAAGCCAGCAAAATATTTTAAATTAATTGTTCCAGGTGTTGCTGTTTGTGCTACTCGTAAAGCCGATAAAGATCTCCAACAAGAATCTGTATCACCAGGAGCCGTCGTGTTTCTCTTAATGCACACAGCTTTAACCGGAGATAAAGTCTGAGCATCTTGAATTCCACTAATAGTAAAGTTAATGAAACCTTTATCATGCCCTGTGATTTGAAACTGCCCTGCTGTTAATTTCGGAGCACATGAATCGACTGTAGCTAAAACACTTGTACCAACTGTTGTTGGATATGAATCTTGTCTTCCCGTCGAAGTGATACGGAATTTATATTGAGTTGAATCGCTCACTAAAGTCGTCGCTGCACAATTGGGTTCTGTCGGAACAGCCCAGTTAAATGTTGCAATTTGACCTGATAATGTCGGGAATACTTCTGCACTTTGACCGGTCGCTGACACCATCAAATCCCATGTAGCACCATTGTCTCGAGAATACTCAAGACGATTGGCATTGAATCCTAGTGTATCTATCACTTTAAACTGGAACGGATAAGAAGATCCACCCTTAATATATTCTTTGTTTTGCACAGAGTACAACTGCACCACTGGGCCTGGTTTTAAACTGCCATTTCCATTCGTTACGAATGACGGATCTTTAATTTCAGCCGAACATCCGGCTAAAAACAAAGACGCCTTCAAAAGAAGAATTGAAAGTTTGTTAAAACGCAAACAGAACCCCCATCGAACTTTCTTTAAACTGACGACTGTCTCCAGCATCATTTTGGGCATCAAATGTTTGGTTCTTGAGGTATAAACCCATCCATAGACCATTCATGATTGTTGGGAATTTATGTTTATACTCTAGCTCAAAAGCTAAGTTGCCTTTAACTGTTGGAGACGTAAAAGTTGTTTTGTAAACATCAAACGAAATTCTGTTCTCTGGATTAATAAAGTAGAAAGTTCCCAACATCACGCCTAATTGTGTATTTTGCATACGGGCATTAGTCGATTTCTGTTGGAAATCAGCATACTGAAAAACTAAATTAGCAAAGATATCAAACTTATCGTTCACCGGATAATAATATCCTGAATACATCAAAGCTTCTAAATAAGAAAGAGCATCGTCTTTTTTAGAAATTTCAAATGATGTTTCCATGCTTCCACCGAAACGAATCGCATCGAAATATTTAGGACTTAAAAATCCATAGGCAAATGCATACTTCGTATCTTGAGCTGAAACACTTGATACATCATAACCTAAGCTCATTGATGAAAGTTTCAAAGTATTTTCAAAGCTCACAGCTAAAAGTGATTTTTGTTTTTCTAGTTCTTCTTTTTCAATGATCGAATTATCTTTTGGAGCTACTAATTTAAACTTATGCTCTTGATCAGAGGCATCTTTAAATTTCCAATCAGCAATTGCTCCACCTTGCGCTGTCCAAGCCGGAACTTGATAAGTTCTCCAACGTTCACCTTTACCAGCGACTTCAAATAAACTTGAGTACACCCATTGATTTTCAGCTAACGTTGAAACGGTAATAGAAAGCTTGTCATTTTCTAATTGGCAATACTGCGCCACGAACATCGAAGCCGCTAGCTTAACTGCATCTAATGTCACCTTCGGATCAGAGGGTTTACAATTAGCTGTCACAAGCTTTGTCGTCATCGGTTTCCAAATGATTTCTAGTTTCTTTTCTTGTCCTAATTGATTCTTAATGTGAAGAAACGTATTTAAAGATCCAATAAGTAAATGCGTTCCTTGCGCCGACGCGATTAAATCTAAGCCTTCACCTTGATTCAACACTTGCCATTTATTCTCAGGCTTCGGATCAATCAAAATACGAGCAGCAAATATTTTTACATTATCGGCTTGTGAAAAGAAGCCTTCCACTTTTAAATTCTGCGTATCTAAGATCTTCTTTTTATTCGCAGGATCCTTAACATCAAAGACCACCACTGATGAAAAAGCGCTTCTTGAAATAAGTGAAGTTATGAGAAAGGCGATTAGGAAAAAATATTTCATCAATTACATCCCGAGACTTCGTACTCTGCCACTGCTGTTAATCCATTTTGTCGTACTGGGAAAAGGAGCTTCGTCTTGGTCGCATCCCATTCTAATGAATAGCCGTAACAACTAATCATATTTTCATTTGCCGAATTTTTAGGGAACGGACAGACTTTGTGGCTGCCCGGCACTGACGGATTATAACGATATAAGAAGCCGTTAGTTCCACAATAGTAAATATATGAAATTTGTCCCACATTCCATTTGTAATTGAAACTTGTGTAGCCCGTATTCATCACGTATCTAGCTCCGATAAGACCCGCCCCGGTAATTTGGTCTGAACCATTACGCGTCAGCGGCGTTTGAATAATGACATTAGATCCATAATTACCTAATAAAGCAGAACGATTCTCTGAAACATACTTAGACGACGCGTTACTTGTATAAGTCGGTAAGCCTGAGGTCGCTGAGTAATTAGTACCAATCGTTGTTAACCATCCACTTGTCAAAGCTCCATCAAGACCCGCGATATGACGAACTGAACCCGTATCACCACGAGCTAGCTTATCAAATGAATCGAAAAGTTGTGTTCCATTCCAATTTTGTGATGACATTAATACAAAAGCTTCAGACGTTCCATTTTCGACAGCTCCTTGCCCTGAAGATGTTGTGTTCGTTTCCGCATGCCATAATCCAAAAATAGAAATTGGATAACCACACGATGAAACATCCCAACCATCTTGCATATCCCCATCATTACTTTGGAAACATTTCGATGACGTATTTGATCCTAATAAACGTTTAAATTTTCCGGCATCTGGTCCACTTCTTAAAAGTTTTCCCACTGAACCACTTGATAAATAAACTTCACCATTACGACGATCTACGGTCATACCTTGAGAATCACTTCCCCAGTATCCACCAAAACAAGGACGCGTCGTCGCCAGCTGCGAAGCTATCGGCTCATGTCCGTAAATACCTCCGCCAAGCTGTCCATTTCCACATAAACGAGTTACCGAAGCTCCCGCTCCGCGAGAAGATTCACGAACATATTTTTCAGACTCATCGTAAACAATTAGTTTACTATCTGAATCCCAAGACCCTAACCAATTCACATTTCCTAAACGTGCCGATAGCGGAGATAATCCATCACCGTATGATAAAGGTTGTCCAAATAATGTTTTAATCTCATTATTTGGTAAAATAACACGAACTACACCACCACGATCGACAAAGTATGTCGTTCCATTATCTGTAATGAAGGCGTCTGCTAAATCCACTTCACAAGACGTCGCCAATGTTCCGTCTATACAGGAACCGGTTGAGCCCGCAGTTCCTAATTTACGATCCCACTGAAGATTAGCGTAGTTTAACTTGAACAAAGCCGGCGGATAGTAACGAGATAATGCAAATAATTCGCCTTTACGTGAAGCTAAATACGCGCCCGTTCCCCAATACATTGTCATCGGATAATGTACACCATAACCAACGTTCTGACCTGTTTTCGGATTGAAGTTCGACGAAGCCCATCCGCAACCACCAGGAACTGGCTGACAGAAATACATCGTCAAGTAGCGCGGCTCAGACGTACGATAATCGAAAGTTAAAGCCGGTGTCGTATAAACACGATGTAATTGTGATGTTAAAGAGTATGTTGAGTTTCCGTAAGCGCCATCGCCTTTTAATCCTAAGAAGTAAACTTTTTGATCGGCCGCTTTAAAAATACCAAACATAATTCCCTGAGCATTATTAAATGTTCCATTGGCATTAATCGAGAACCAAATATTTCCATTCGGAAGTGGTTGGAACATGTACAACGAAGTACTTGTGCTATCGCCATTTACGCCAGTATCAAGTTTAAACTGAAGCGCACTGATCGCCGCAATTTTTCCGTCGCCATCAATATTATCTGTGTAACGAATCGTTCCGCCACCAACGATCGTGTTGATAGTTCCATTGGCTTCTACACGACGAATGCGGTCTCGCTCAAAAATAAGTAAACGATCTTTGTAATCTAAACTGATCTTAAGTGTATTGAATGTGGTCGCTGCGCTATACAAACCACCATCACCCGTACTTGTGGTTGAACGAGGAATATAAACTTTCTGCGCTCCATCTTGTGGATCAACTAAAAGAATTCCACGAGTACGATCTAGATAGTAAACAGCTCCACGTTTTGTTACGGCTAAAATACCTGATTCTGGGTTTGATGAATTCAAAGCTGTCTTCGTTAAGAAAACCGCTTTATTCGCACTTCCGCCTAATCCCTGATCCGTGTTACCAAAGATCAACTGAATATTTTGCATATTCGCGCCGCTCGATCCACCTTTACTGATAAGTCCCGCTTGATCAAGAGCCGTGATTTGAACACGGAAATAATTTGAAGTCGGAGCTGGGAACGTAGCACAACCTGTGTAGTTCGCATCTGTTAAACATCCACCCTGATTGGCGTTAGTTAAGTTTTGTAAAGTCGCTACGTTAGTAAAAGTTTTATCATCTGTTGTGTAAGTCACGCTGATCGGATTCGAAACCAAATCACTGTCTTGCGCTTTCCAACGAACATAAACAGTTTGCCCTGCTGTTATCGTTAATTCCGCTTTCGATGGACTTAACGAAGTTGAATTATTATTTGAAATGATCACGTTAGAAATAACTGGAGCTGTCGCTGGATTGTAAGCCACAGCTAACATATCCACACCAGACTGACCGGTACCGCTAGTTAAATTAGAAATATTTCCAGCTGCATCTTGAACCCAAACACGTAACGTGTAGCTTCCAGCAACGAAACCAATAAATCCTGGAAGATCTGTTTGATTATAAGTTAAAGCTTGCTGAGCTGGATCGATTTGAACCCAACAATCATCAAGCGCGTCTGGAGTTAAAGTCGTATTGTCATATTTTAAACAGTAAGATTGAATCGGACTTAGCGCATCTGTCGAGCTCAAACTAAAACCAAAGAAACTACGATTAATCGAAATCGCATTTTGAACACCTAATGCTCCTAAAGTTAAAGAGAATGTCGAAGCTGTTGGCGCTGCAGAATCAATAATAAATGAACGAGAAGACTCAGTCGATGAAGCATCTCCTGAAACCGCCGTAGAAATCATTTTAATACGGTAATCAGAGCCATCTGCTAAACTATTTGGAATCAACCAATTGTAGGTATTTGTGATACCGTCCGAAACTGGAATTTCTTCGGCTCCAGCGATATCCACCCAACTTGCTCCACCATTAATCGAATACTGAAGTTTAACTTTATAAACGCCAGGATCGTAAGTGGTCGTTGAAGTATTGACGATAAATTTAATTGGATAAGATTTATTTTTGTTAAAATACGGAAATGATGTCGCCACATCACCTTGAGTAAATGTTAATAAATGCGGACCAGGAGCTGTGACCGTTTCAGGATCCCAGCTTTCAAAAAGATCTGAGGTCTGAGGAACACTCGTAAGGTTCATCGGATCCTGTAGCTGTCCCGTACAGGATGCTAGCAAGAATCCAATCAATGAGCATTTAAAAAAAGATGTCAAACTTTTACTCAACACTAATAGTTCCCTGTTCATCTACATTAACATTATACGTTTTTTCTTTCGAGGCATTATTTAATACAGCCTGCGGTAAATCTATACTTGATACATTCGTCACAATTTGAGTCTTTACGACAGCATCTTTCGTGTTACCAAATTGATTATAGAGTTTTACCAGGATCTTATACTTACCCGGTTTTAAATCCTGTGTTCTCCATAACTCAAGACCCGGTCCGTAACGGCTATCGATTTCAAGCGCGCCCACTGAGCTTGGACTTCTTTTATTTTTAAACGTGTAACGGAATCCATTGGGATCCACGATCACTAAATCCACGTCGTGCTTTTCTGTTTCCCACGTCGTTGAAATAACCATGATTTTTTTCTGTGGCACTTGCGGAACCGCCACGGGAGCTGGTTCAGGAACTGGAACAGAAGCCAGCGCACGCTGTTGAGCTTGTGATTCTGCCAATTTCTTCTGTAACTCTTTCTTCTCGGCTTCACCTTGACTTGTTATCGTTTCTGTTTGCTTTTTCAAAGCTTCAATTTGATTTTGCAATTCAACCACAACCTGACGCTGATCAGGAACAACTGGTGCTGCAGGTTGAATTTGTTTTTCCAACGTTTGAATTTTTTGCTGTAATTCAGCCACGGTAGCTCGTTGATCTGGAATCACTTTCATTTGTGCGACTTGTGACTCAAGTTTCGTAATAATTTCAGCTTGCATGATCGTCAACGGCGGAGCTTTCACTTTGCCATCTGTTTTAACTTGCGAGAAATATTTTGCCGAAACATCTTTTAAATTTTGCTCGATGCTTCCATCTTTTTGACTGGCCATAGTATATAATAAAACAAATAAACCGAACAAAAGAGTCATCATGTCGGCATAACTGACCAACCAACCCATTTCGGTTCCATGACTATCATTATGTTGTTCATGCTTATCATCGCCGAATAAACGACGATCATAAGCAGGTTTGTTGTTATTATCAGGCTGCATTGACATCAATTCCTAATTGTTCTTTCATTTTTGCAATTTTATTTTTAATTTGAATACGCTCAACGGACATCAAACGGCTCACCACTGTCTCAGTGACTACTTTTTCCTGCATGTCGTCTTTCATCATCACAACAGCTTCACAGATGATATCACGGAAGTACATTTCATCTTCAGCTGCTTTATTGGCTGTATCTGATAATGGTAAGAACACGAAGTTGTTCAAGAAGATACCCCACAAAGTCGCTGTTAAAGCGATGGCCATGGCGCTACCGATAATATCGATTCCGCCTTTACCTAAGTTCGCCATCATGTGAATCATACCCGAACTGGCTCCAAGTAATCCTAAATGTGGTGGATATTTTGCGATGTTATTTAAGATTTTTGCATCTTCAAAATATTTTCTCTTAACGGCATCACGACGAGATTTTAAGATGTGAGAAACATCGTTCGTAGATAAACCTGGTTCAACTAAAACACCAAAGCTATCAGATACAAATGGATGAGCTCTTTTTAAGTTCATTTCAAAACCACTTGATCCATACCAACCTTTAATATTTAAAATAAGATCTTCAATCATAGTGATATCTGATCTTTTTCTTTTAAAAAGGAATCCTTTAACGACGAAGTTATAAACTTCTTGAATCCGCGCAAGCGGATAAGTAAAGAAAGTGATGGCGACGGTTCCTCCCATAACTAAAATCAACGCATGGGCATTGAATAAAGTTTTAAGCGGCATACCTTCCATGATACCAAAATAGATAACGAGGGCACATAAGCCTAAGCCGAAAATTGCCGATCTATTCATAAAGAACTCCTTTTATTATCTTCCAATACATCTAACATTAGTTGTAAAATCTCTTGTCATAACTTTTCTTTGTCCTGTGGCTGTATCCACAACAAAGGCTTTGGTGCTATCTACAGAATAAACTGTAGCCGTCCATTCATCACCCTGACTGCCCGTTTGCATATCTGGCATCACGAATCGAATTCCATTTTGATTCGCAATCATGTGATCGTAAATTGTAGGAACACGCCAGCCCACTGCCGGCGTCGAAGATCGGCTTAATCCGGATTTTCCATCGTTATCAATATCTCCATCCACTGTCGTTGTTCCTTGGAATTCGGCACAAGCACTAACCACTGGAACTCCAGCTAATTGATTTTGATTAAATACTTGATCACAAATACTATTTGGATCAGCTTCATTTAAGTTTTGCGCAGTAATATCTGTATTCTGAGAATTACTGTTACCAATTGCTTTACACCAATTAATACTCGTCGAAACTAAAGAGCTCCATAATAAGCCCGTTTGACTGTCTCTCCAAACTTCGCGACCCTTACCCGAAGATACATCACCAGAACGAGATACTAATCTCCATTCTGATTGTCCGGCATTTCCTTTGGTTGCTCCGTCCCATGTGGTTTCAGCTCCAAGCTGAGTTGTACAATCCGCCATACGAGCAAAAAGAGTTCCTGATAAACCGCACGTTGTAGCAGCCCAAGTCGAACGATCGACTTTAATGACTTGAGGTGAACCATTTAACGTTGCACCATCTGTGTCTTTGGCAATGTTAGCGATTTCACGATAACCCGCAGGCAATGCCGTTGTTCCGGCATAGGTTGTTGTTTCGTCTTTTTGTGTGAATTGAGTTTCACTGTAATCACGATTAATTCCCGAACCCCAGTTAGTATCTGTTCCGGTAAATGTCCCAGCCACTCCGAAAATAGTTGAACCAATTTTAATATTTCCTACAGCCAAACTCGTTTCAATTACGTTTTTGGCAGCTGTGAAATAACATGATCCTGCATTGTCGGCCGTACAATCTACATTTCTTCCGCCATATTCCGTCGTGTAAACATATTTCGGAGCTGGTGTGATACATGCGGCCCCATTGTAACCATCAGCACAAACAGCATCATAAACATAAATGTCATTTTGATTAGTCCAACAAGGAGCTCCATTTGTTCCTGGGATTGTACAGTTTAAACCACGTCCACCATAAGGTGTTGTATACCAGTATTGCGACTGAGGCACTTGGCACTTCGGATTCACTAATCCTTGTGTCGTACACATCGGAGCTGTCGTACTTGTTAAGTAATTCGGTCCAGCCAACCAGCAAGCTTGAGTTACTACGTTTCCTACAGCTGGACATAGTAAAGAACGTCCACCGTAATCTGTCGTATAAACATAGTGACCACTATTTAAATCACAAGTCGTCGAATTCGGAGCATGACTGTCAATGTCTCCCGGCAAACACGCTGGGAAAGCGGCATTATTCAAAGTTCCTAAAATATTAAATAACGTGACTCCGTTAGCAATATTTGCCGACTGTAAATCAATATCTTGAATCGATGCTGAACGGTTTTCATACCATCCGTCTGGAATCGTATAACTTAATTGTCCTTCCGGTCCAACCTGATCCGTTCCCACGGTCGTGTGACCACCATACTCTGTATCGTAAACATACTGTGTTCCCGATCCGGTCGCAATACAACCTTGGGTTCCACTTACGCTGTTTGATGGACATTGCGCGATAGAACTTAAATCTAATCCATTGTTTAGATCTTCATTTCGATATTTTGTACACGAGCTTACACTCAAGTAAACTGCGCACAGAATAAATAGTTTAGATATAGTATTTATCGACCAATACATCTTGCCATCACTTTTATATTACGAGTTTTATTTAATTGAAGTCCTGCACTACCTGTATAAGTCCATGCTTTCGTTTTATCTGACGCTAACGTTGTCGCCATCCACTCTTCAGTCGCAAAATGGTTTCCGATATCAGGCATGACAAAACGAATTCCATGAGCATCGGCTACTTCATAATCGTACATCGTCGGTAAGCGCCAAGCTACAGCAGGAGAAGTCGCCGTAGCAGTAATAGAAAGACCGGCTTTACCAGCTGGATCGACATCAGCATCAATACCAAAACCAGATCCTTCAAAACAAGCGCTGATCACACTGCCAGCTGTATTGTTTTGGTTAACATCTTGATCACAAATATTATTCGCATCATCTTCGCGGTAACGAGCATTCACGCCTAAATTATTAGAGCTGCCGGCCGCTTTACACCAATTAATATTTTTACTGACTAAAGAACTCCAAAGAAGACCGGTCTTTGAATCGATCCACACTTCACGTCCTTTTTGACTAGAAACATTTCCAGTGCGAGTCACTAATCTCCAACGCATTTGTCCAGCATTTCCTAAAACAGAGCCATCCCAAGCTGAATTAATTCCGAATACAGCTTCGCAATGATTAATACGATCAGCTAAAGTCGCTTGCGTAGTACCACAAGATGTATTCCCCCAACCTGCACGATTCACTGGAGTTACTTCTGTTGAAGTTGGACCACCTTCATCATCACGACTGATCGAAGTGATTACACGGTATCCTGCTGGTAAAGCCGTTGCTCCGGCAAACACTGTTGATTCCGCTAACTGCGTAATAGGTGCTGTTTCTTGACTGCGGTGAGCTGTTGAATACCAATCACCTTGACCAGCAAACATGCCCACAACTCCGAAAATAGAAACACCCATTTTAATATTCTCAGCTTTTAAAGTCGGCTCTAAAGCCGCTTTTGAAGCTTGAGTCACATAACAACTTCCATTCACATCGTTGATACAATCGGCACCACGTCCGCCGTAGATATCATCGTAAACATAACGACCTGGATTCGTTCCGCAAGTCACATTATTAAAAGCATTATCCACACAGTTATTCGCATTAGCTGTTAAAAATTTTCCACTCGACGGCACCCAACAAGCGGCTGAATTGTATCCTGACGAACAATCATTAGCACGCCCACCATATTCATCTTGATAGTAATATGTATTTACAGCCGCTGAACAAATCGCACCTTGCGCACCTTCAACTACACAGGCCGGAGAATTCCCACCCGGGACATTTGAAATCGTGTAACCTGTATTCGCTACCCAACAATTTGAGTTCAACGCACCATTATCGTAGTTTGTACATAAAGCGTCACGTCCACCGTAGGCTTGCGTAAATAAAAAATGTCCATTCGATGCCGAACAAGTTGTGGATTGCAATCCATTTGGCACACAGGCCGGATTCGCTGATGAATTATAACTTCCCGTTGATCCGAACACAGTAATGGTATCGCGTAAAATAGCCGGAGCTAAAACTGAACTCGCGAAATTGAGAGTAACTGTTCCTTGATACCAACCCGTCGGCAATACAGCTGAAGCTTGATTATCGGCAATATTAATAGGCCCTGTGATAATCGGACTTCTTCCACCGTATTCACTATCATAATAATAAACTGTTGTTCCTGGAGCGACTAAACAATCTTCAGTAATAACAGAGTTAATAGGACACGCTGGCAAGCCCTGGGTAAGACTTGCCAAGCCACCGCTATCGTCTTGTTTCACACAAGAAGATAAAAAAATAAATATTAGAATAGTCCTGTAAAAGTAGTACTTCATCTCTTAACAGAGTAGCTGATGAGTGTGGGCAGATGTAATACTAGACCTAGCAAAACTAGCCATAGTATTAGGTTTGGTTTTTTGCATAAAACTAAATATGCAGCTGTTTAAAATTTTTTATAAAGACTATGCAGTCCGCTGAACTGGCGCGTGATAGATAAACACAAGTAAGCCCAAAGCATCACCTTAAATCCGCAAAGGAAAAAAACAACCCACAGACTCGTCCATTTTAAACGAGTTAATCCAGTAAAAAAAGACATCAATCCCATAGCTAAACCGAAGGTAAAGCTCACGTTAAAATAATTTGCTACTAATACACCAGCACCGGATCCAATCGCAATGGCTGGAACGAAGTCTCCACCGATAAAACCCAGACTTACGAAGAGTAACGTGAAAACGGATTTTAAAAACACAAATTGAATATCGGCTTTGCCATTTTGAATTTCAGAAAAAGTATCCATGCTTAAGCTATGCAGTGATTTCATCTGCGGTTGGATAAAAATCCAACTTAAGACTAGCACGACTAAGATCGCGACTAACTTATTTTTCTTAAAAGCATCAGATAAATACAAATACCCAAACTTAAATAAATTGGTCATTAAGCCTACGACGATACCGATCAACATCACTACTAATACTTTATCAATGAAACTAGCAGACAAATCCACTTGGATCGCAGAGAATAACGGATGCATTCCTAAACTTTGCATCACTAAGAATCCCACCCAAGCCATGATGATCGAAAATATTTTCTGATCAATACTGGTAGCAAACATTTCAATCGCAAAAATAAAAGCAATAAACGGCTGCCCAGTGACACAGGCAAAAGCGGCAGAAATTACGATCGGTTTATAATAACTCCAATTGAGGCGACACACCTGAGCCAAACTACTACTTAAAACTAAAACTGTTCCTTCGCGGCCAAGAGAGGCTCCGGCCAAATGACTGAACCACGATCCTAAGATATTCCATGTATAGGAAAAAGGACTCCAATGGCGTTGTTCCAATTCTGAACTTTCGACGACCTGAGAAACTTGTGTAGGAAAGAAAAGTGTTTTTCTTTTAATGAGAAAGAGAAGACCAAAAACTAAAATTAAAGCTAACGGATACATCGTTTCTGTTTCATGAAAGGCTTGAATTTTTTCTAAACCAAAACTGTATAAAGACGTCGATAGCCCGATTAGAGCCCCGAACACAATCGAAATAAAAAGATGTCTAAACATAACCTTCTCGCTTTAAGGATCCGTGGACTTTTCTGTATAGAATTTACTTATAGCAAGATATCCCACCACGAGCCAATAAATTCGATCTGCGATGCCGCCCATCGAGATATGAACGTGATAAATAAAAATAATTGGCATTTGCGTAATCATATAAATTGCCAAGAGCTGAATAGCTTCGTTTTTAGAGGTCAGACGCTTGAGCGTAAGAATAAACAGAGAGATAAATCCTAAGGAAATAATAACGATAAAACCCCAGCCACCAACAACTCCGGCCGAAATCACAATATTGTGCGGATCTTTGTTAGCGTTATAAGACCCTACGCTACCATCTTCTGATTGACCAAACTTATTTAAAATACCATAACCCAACCATGGCTGCTCTTGAAACGAAACGTAACCACGCATCACTTCATCCCAACGAGAGCTGACTCCGTCTTGGGCGGCCCTAAGGCCAACCGACTTTTCTCCACGAGAAACTTGAATCGCGTAGTCGGCGATATCCGAGCCGAAAAATAATCCTGCAGATAAAACAAAAGTGATAATAAAAACTTTAGCTAATTTGGCGCGAACAGTTTTAGATTTAAACAAAATAAAAGAAAGAATCGTCGCTACGGCCACCGAAGCTAAAGCTGAACGCGTCCCCGTCAGAATAAGTAAACCGGCCGAACATAACATGCTAGCGTAAAGGTAAAGCTTCTTGATTCGAGTTTCATCCATGCAGAACAAATTATATAAACTAAAAACAAATGCTAAGGTTGAAACACTCACCATATGAGGAATGTGTTTAAAGACACCGATAAAACGCCCACCCATAAAACTGGTGCGTGAGCTGATAAACAATAACGCTAAAGAAATCCAACACAGGAAAACCGCGTACTTCTGCACCATGATTATAAATCCACGTGGCGATAACTGCGTCGGAATATATTTCCCGAACAGATAAATCATAAACATCGACATGGCACAGGCAATCATCTGCATCAATGCACTTTCACCGGAATCTAAAAAGATAATTTGTAACCCCGTAATAGTGAAAAGGTAAATGCAGAAAAGAAAGATATAAAAGGAATAGAACTTTAACTGAGTGGCTGACTCAGTTCGAAGCTTAAGCAGTCGTTTGGCAATCAGAGCACTACCAAACATGAGACATAATAATATATTAACGTAAGGATGGATTCCGTATTGAAATATTATGTTCGGTATTTCGTAAGGAATCCCGGGAATAAATTGTAACGATATTTTTGATATAAAAATAAGGGCGATTAAAAAATACATTACAATTTTTGAACTCTAGTTGGAATTTTTATCGATCAACACGCCTGTTAAAACAATCGTGGCTAACAACGATAAAATGGAAACCGTGCGTGACACATCATTTGAAATCCATGGTTCTTTTTTGGGAACGTAAATAAAGTCATCTTGTGTTAACTTAAATTGCTTTCCACCAGTTGTTTTCATCAAGCGTTTCATATCTAATTCATACACCCCTGCCTGAGCCGGATCGACCTTTCTGACAATGATTTCCGTCAGATCAGCATCTTCTTCTCCACCTGCTAAAGATAACAATTTTAAAAGATCTGTGGTTGGTGGAATATAGTAAACACCTGGGTTCTTAACTGCACCTAAAAGTTGTACACCAATCAACGTTTCTTTTGGCGCTGAACGGAAAATATATTCCGCCGCACGCGGTGGTTCTTTCACCTCAAAAAACGAACTTGTGCTTTGAGCAAAAGCTGTCGATTGTAAAATCAGAAGTTGAGATAATGTGATACATATTATTTTCTTAAAAATGTTTTTCATGAAGTTAGTATCACATCAATTTATTAAATCGAGTATGGTGTTATTACTTGCGTCTAGACCTTAAGCGAGTTTTGAATTTCTACTAAAACCTTTATATGCTTTTAAGAACCAACTCGACTAGACTTAAATAATGGAAACACAAAACTTACCGGCCCACGAACAAATCTTCAACGAAATCGCAACGAAGCTTAATGAGCTTTCTCAAACAGATGAAACAAGGTCATCTAAAGACAAAGTCATTCAATTAGAAAAAATGCAAAACCAACTTAAAAATTTTCAATTTGATCTGATGACAAATCATGAAGACATGAAATTGAAGATCGACGCTTTAGAGAAAATGACGGTGTCTAATTCGGATTTATCTCAAAGAATCCAAGAATTAACTGATCTTTTAAATCAAGAGCGCGCTAGTAACTCTAAGTTATCAAGCGATTTGGCTAAGTCTTTAGATTTATCTTTAAAACTTCAATTAGAAATACAAGAAGTTAAAACAAAAGCCATGCAGGCTCAAATGGATGATCGCAAAAGCTATTTAGACAACTGCGAACAACTTCAAATGGATTTCCAAAAACAAAAAACATCTTTAACAACGATGAATAATGCTTTAGCCAATGATTTAAAAGCTAAAGAAGAGCAAGTTAAAGAGTTGAATCAAAGAATCAATGAAATCGAAACGAATATGAATTCAATTGAAGAGACTTCATTTGAACAAAAAGAAACGATTCAGCACTTGATGACGGTAGCTGAAAGTAAAATCGTTGAATTAAAATTATTATTAGATCGCACGACAGCGGATCGTGATAATTTAGCAGGACAATACAAACAAACGATTTCACAAACAGAAGTTTTAAAACAAGAAAACTTTGCGCTGAAAGATTACATCAATAAGATGGCTCACTATCAGCAACAATTCATGAATGCGACTCAATCGATTCGTCAAAATGCATAGTTATAATTAATAAGTATAAAAATGAGAACAACCTTAGTCATTTTCATTTTTATACTTATTAATCATTCAAATTATTTTAACTTCGGATAAAATCCTTGTCGAATATCCCATATACTAGTATCCCATCCTGCATTGATATACAAAGATGAGTTCTGCATTTCTACAGTTGTTTTAGATCCAACTGAGTCAGGAATTGTCGCATCTAAAGTTTTATTCCAAAAACTATTACTAATTGTCATTGATATCGTAGGATCCCCTTGCAAACCGCCCCGCTCAGAGGACACTCCAGCAATGCTTTGCGGAATAGAATAAGAATTCGTAATATTACCTAAAGCGTAGCCCACTAATCCACTTAGTCCGTCTCCGGTTGAACTGATGCTTGAAACAGCGTAAGAATTTTCCACATTGTAACCCGCGTAAGTATACCCTGTAATTCCACCAACTGCATATCCCGTGGTATTTAGCGTGACCTCGGCGTAACTTTTTTCAATTTTTCCAGTCCCGCTTCCCATACCAAAAGCACTTGTTATTCCTCCACACCAGTTTCTACAATTAACAGTTCCTTTAAAATATGATTTTGAAATATCTGGTCCAATAATGCCGACTAAACCACCAACAATATCTCTCCCCGTAACAGTGCCTTCCGCAAAACAATTCGCAATATTCGCAATGTCACCTGATCCGATTAATCCACCAACACGATCTCCAGTTCCTGTTACTAAACCTGTTTTATGATAAGAATTTGAAACACTTCCACGTACCCATCCGATCAATCCACCAATAAAATCAGATCCATTCACGGTCGCTTCAGAGTATGAATTTTTAACTACAGTTGTTCCATCTGTTTTCCAAAATCGACCAATTAATCCACCGACACGCGTACTACCATTCACTGCACCTGTACTGTAGCAGTTGTCGACGTTACCGACCGTCTGGCCGATGAGCAAACCGGTGTAGTTTCCACCTGTGATATTAAAATTAATAACTCCTAAATTTTTAATTACTCCAGTAGCACCCACGGTACGAAACAAACCCATAAAATCTACTACCTGATTAAAAGTTAGATTGGATATTTTTTTGTAATTACCGTCGAATACACCAGTGAAAGCAATTGCATTTGTTCCAATTAAATTAAAAGAGTTAGCAGTATAACTTGATAAATCGAGGTCCTTTAATAAAATAAAATTCTTTGTTACATAGGTGGGATTTGCTCCTATATTATTGAGCTGAGCCTCCGTACATATTCCATAAGGAGCCAAAGCAGACCCATCACCAAATGCAAATGGAGAATTGGCAAGATTTCCAATGCAAGGATCTAAAATTGTACCTGTCGCTTGAATTTGCTCGAGCTGAGTACTGACTGTACCACCGATATCGCATTTTCTAGTCAAAGTAGTTGTTTTTGTACCGGCTGATTTAGGATTGGCGCGTACACTCACAGTGCAATGACTATTTAAATTTAAGTCAGAAGTGCCACACGTATCACTTGTGATAGTAAAGTCAGTCTCATTAGTTAAATAAGGGGCTTGGCAGTTGGAAATATTCATCAAACCCACAGAACTTAAAACAAAAGATTCTGAGGCAGAATTACTATTAACGATGATATCTCCAAAATTCATTGACTGTGGCGCCCAGTTTAACGAGGAACTGACCGTAAGTGCGGTTATTTGGGAAGTGCTGATTTCATTTTTTGAATTGTATTTACAAGAGCGACTGAGTTGTAAATTAAAATTTCCTTCCGCAGAGGGATTTGCAGCCACATAGACATAACATTTTTCACCGGCAGCCATATCGGACGAAAGACATTCGTTTGTGACTATTTTAAAATTAACAACATCTGAAAGCTGAACTGCTGAACAATCAGTGGCTGGAATATCTCCATTATTTATATAGGCAAACCTCTGAACAGACGACGAACCCATATTTAATGTTCCATAGTTAAAAGATACTTTGTCCCATGCTACAGAAGACTCACTTGATAAATTAACCAACGAATTATTTCCAAAAAAACTACAACTTGTTAGCGCAGAAAGTGTTGCTATCAATAAGATAAGTTTAAAGACATTTAAAGTTTTCATACCTAGCTCATCGGCTAGGTATGTGCATAAGTGAATATTATTTTAAATATTTTTTCCGAATTCTGTCGATAAATTTGACAAAATTTCTTTTACAGAAGTGTATCTCTATTTGAAGTGATTCATTTTAGAACGATTATTTACTTTCGAAAGTATCTATTCGACCGAACTCAAAATCATTTTTAAATACTGACCCTCAGGGAATTGAACTAACTGAGGGTGATCCCAACCAAGTCCACCTTCCGCTACGACTTTGGCTTTCTTACCTGAACGAGTCACTGCTTTACGAAGCGAATTTTTGAAATCTGTCATTTGAACTAATCCCGAACACGTGCAAGAAATCACAATCCCGCTGTGAGCCGCGATACGGAACGCCTGTTGATTTAATTTCATGTACCCGTGCATTCCTGTTTCCAGGTCACGTTTGTTTTTTACAAACGCCGGAGGATCCGAAATCACCACATCAAAAGAATTCTCAGCAAAATCTGTTAAACCTTCAAGAACATCGGTCTTCACATATTTTACTTTAGCATTTTTAAATTGAGTTAAATTCTTGTGAGCCATTTTCAAAGCTAAATCTGAAACGTCGACTAACGTGACTTCCACTTGAACATTGTGAGCTTCAAGGAAATGAACGATGTGCGCTGACCACTGCCCCATGTAACAACAAAGATCCACTAAACGAAGAGGCTTATTGGCGAATTCAGATAAGCGAGGCTTCAAAGCTTCGATTAATAATTTCATATTGTGAGTTTGATCTAAGAAGAAACCGGTTTTTTGCCCTTCGATGAGGTTCACATCGAAAGTTAAATTCTTATCGCCGTTCCAAACACTTTGAATAATAATTTGAATGGAGTTTAGATCGATACCTTCCACTGACTTTTGAACTTTCGGCGCTTCGATTTCCAAACCTTCTAATTTACGAATATTCACATCGTTACGAGATAAAACTAAAGTGTGATCCCAATCAATCGTTGAGAATTTACTGTCTAAACTATTTTGAACAGTTAATTTAAAAATATTTTCCCAGTCTTTAAAAATCGTATTCATTCCCGCAGTTAAAAGCTGATACGAGAAAACTTGGTGAGGCTTTCCGTTATGTTCAAACAAATAACGATCAACGATTAAACCGGGTAAGAAATCTGATTCAGAAAAACAAAGACGGAAAGACGTTTTGAATCCGAACAAGTGACGGTTCTTCCACGACTTAATTAATTTATTCACCACAGATTCAGAAGAACATGGATTTGGATTGTGAGATTCAAAAGCCATCGCGCGGAACGCGATTAATGAAGATGGATTTCCGTAACCACGAGCTAAGAAGTTCCCCTTCATATCCGTTAATTCAACCGGTTCACCGGGAAGAACACTTTTAGGGCTATCTGTTAATTCATTCGAAAACACCCAGGGGTGACCTGAACGTATACGAATATCCGAACCTTTTTTGACTTTCCAAACTCTCATAAAATCCGCCTTTGCGAATGAAATTAAAGAGCTTGTTTACGATGAAGTGAGGCTAAAGTTAAGGTATTTTTCATCAGCATAGCAATCGTCATAAGCCCGACTCCGCCTGGTACAGGAGAAGCGGCTTTTAGCTGATTTGGCGTCTCGGAAGAATCATTCTGAACGTCGCCAGAAAGGCCTTCAATTGAACGATTCATGCCGACGTCGATAATGACGGCGTCTTTTTTGAATTGAGAGTACTTAAAGATCTTAGCGCGTCCTACAGCCACACAAACGATATCGAAATTCTTCAACTGCTGAGAAATATTTTCAGACTTTGAGTGAAAAATAGAGACTGAAGCGTTCTCTTTTAACAGAAGATGCATCAGTGGTGTTCCCACGATCAAGCTACGCCCCACCACCGCGATGTTCTTACCGCGAAGATCAATTCCGTAGAACTTGAACATTTCGATAATTCCTGACGGCGTACACGGTTTAATGAGAGCTCGGTCCGTTAAAAGTTTTCCTAAGTTTTTCTCCGTTAAACAGTCCACGTCTTTTCCCGCATCGATACTTTCAAGCACATCGCGTGCATTGATATGAGCTGGCAATGGAAGCTGAACGAGAATTCCGTCGACTTTCGAATTTTGATTTAAACCAAGAATGATTGTTTTCAATTCGTCTTGAGTAGTTTTGCCATCAAGCTTGATCACTTCCGAACTGAAGCCGAGCTTCTTACACATTTCTTGTTTACGCTGAACATAGATTTCGCTGGCCGGATCGTTACCCACCAAAATCACCGACAAGTGAGGCAAAGCAATGCCTTTGGCTTTCCAACTGGAAAGCTCCGATTCGATCTCGGCTTGGATTTTTTGGCTTACGGGCGCACCCTTTAAAACGATCATGGATACAACTTACCATAATTATAAGACATTTCAATGGTTTATAGACTGAAAACGAGCAACTGTCATCTTGACCTCGGAGAGCGATTGTTTTAGATTGCAAACATCTCAAGGGGGCTTAAATGGCTGAAAAAGTAAAATTATCAAAAGATGGTAACTCGATCGATTTCGTACAAACGGATGCGATCCCAACGTCGATGAAAAAATTCAGACAAAGTCCTGAAATCGAAGGCTTCTACCGTTTCATTTATGAAAATGATCTTCAAAAAGAAGCTTTCGAAATCCTTGAGCGCATCGTTGGTAACCGTAAATCAGCTAAAAAAGCTTTAAAACAAGAAGCGGCTCAAACTAAAAAAGCTGAGCAAGCCCAAGCTCACGCTGAAGCTCAAGAGCAAAAACAAGCGGCTAAGGCTGCTGCAAAAGCGGCCGCTGCGAAACCAGCTCCAAAAGCGGCTCCGGCTAAAGCTGCTGCTAAGCCAGTTGCGAAAGCTGCGGCTAAACCGGCTGCAAAAGCCGCTAAGCCTGCCGCTAAAGCTCCTGCAAAACCAGCGGCGAAAGCAAAACCAGCGACTAAGCCTGCTGCAAAAGCTAAAAAGAAGTAATCCGAATTATTTCCGACATCCGAATTTAAAAAACCACCAAAAGGGTTCAGCTTAAAACTGAACCCTTTTTTTATTTTGCATCTTCACCCACCCAGGAGATCAGAATGAAAAAGAAAAACTTTGTTAAAAATCAAAAAGGCCAAGGACTCATTGAATATCTTATCTTAGTAGCGTTGATCGCCGTGACCACCATTGGCGTAATCAAAGTGGTCGGCAACAATGTAGCCACTCAATACGAAAACATCAATCGTGCTATGGGAGCCAAGAACAGCAAACCGCTTTCCATTACAAACGCTTCAGAAAATTCGCTGAAACAAAAAGACTTATCGAACTTTATGGATAGCAGCCGCACTAATGGGAAATAAAATAATGAAAAACCAAAAAGGCCAAGGAATGCTTGAAACAGTCATGATTATTCCCATGGCGATACTATTTCTGATGTATGTCATTCAGTTCATGTTGTATTTGACTGTGGAATTATCAGTAGATGATGCGATGGAAAGCTTTGTTCTGTGCGAAGTTCAATCTAAACCGACCTGCGCACAGCAATTTGAATTTGAACTCAGCCATCTTCCCTTAACTAAAATACGCTATCAGTTTAATAAACAGGGAACGACTTATAAAATAGATCTCGAAGCCAAAGCTTTAAAGATTTTCAATCTTCATAAAACACGCTTAATTGCCTATGACACCAAAATTTAAAAAATCAGAATCGGGATTCTTCTCGATCAATTTTTTATTCTTTGTTTCACTCATATCTGTGACTCTGATGAGCTACGGATATGTTTTCTATGCACAAAAGCAAAAAGATCAATTTCGCAAAGTTTGCTATTTTGATCTGGTTGATATTCAAAAAAATATGGTGGCTAGCGAAAAGCAACTGTTTCTGCTTAATCCAGAATCGACAGCGTTGCGAGTAAGACTGAACATCTTATACATTGAGCTAGCCGCCGCCACTGCTTCTTACAATTATCCGTTAGCCGCCAAGTTGGCGGTCGATATTCAAACGACGCTGAATCTACAAAGCAAACTGGATACTTTACAAAAAAGCATTATTCAAGCCGCCAACTACAGAGCCAAAATTCAAGTCATGAAACTGCATCAAGAACTAGTGAAAAACTACGCTTTAGAAAAACGACTTTGGACATCGTTAGTTAAAGAAAATCGTCAATTTTATTTAACAGTGGACCCGTCCTTAGCTGTTCGACCCGATTCAATTGGCGGAACTGCTCCGAACTACGAACTTAAAAACAATTATCAACGTCTTCAAGCGCTTGAATTAAATTTGCAGTATCAATTCACGAATCGAAAAGAAACTCAAACACTACTGAATACCAAACAGAATTTTCAATTCAGCTGCCAAGTGAGTTTTAGCAAAAAGGATCATCAATGGGATTTAAAAATCAATCAGGACAAGCACTTATCGAAACTATAGTGACTTTGATCTTCTTTGCCGGACTGTTTTTAGCTCTACAAGCTATTATCGATCAACACCGTCATCGTTCACAAAAATATAAACTTAGTCGCGAGGTAAAATATGAAATACAAACAACACTTAAAAAACAATCTGCACTTGGTTATTGCTTTCACGATTCTGATCGCAGTCTCTCTGGTCAGTGCTTACAGCCGTGACAATCAAGAAAGTCCTCTAGTTCGCCCAGTCGAAGTGGATACGATTATTCCTAAAGGTTATGTCCTAGTTCCGCTGGAATTAGAAAATAAGGACGCGATCAGTTCGGTGATTCAGAACTTCGGCATCATTGATCTGTTTAGCGGAAACCCGGAAAACGGACGCGCACGAAAAATCGCCAACCGAATAAAGCTGATTCGAGCCCCCTATAACCCGAATTTATTCGCGGCTTTAGTGAAAGAAAGCTTATCCGAAAGAATCATGCAGGAATCCGGTCCTTTCTTTGCTGTGATTCAGAATAAAACCGAGCTGGAGGGCGAAAATGAAGTTGAATCCATTAAACCTAAGAAAAGTATTTCCATTGAATATCAAAAATAGAAAGACATTCATGACTAAAATATTTTTAATGACTTTTACTCTGTCCTTTAAACTTTACGCTCAGGTTCTTTTAGTTCCGGCTAAAGATGTTCCTTTGGATATCTATTTGCAAAAATGCAAAATCGAAGGCTATCAATGCACACAAGACTATTTTAAAAATAAAATAACCAATAGCAAATCTGAGAGTTTCGATCAGTTTATCGAAACTCTTGATCTTTACAGCGAAGACTATAGAAAAACACTTCTGATCAAAGTTAAAAATTTATTAAGTACTGAGAACTTAAACTTAGAGCAAGTCGATTTATTAATTAAAGTGATTATGCGATTTGAAAGCATCGATAAAAATGCAGCTCTATCGCAAATTAAAAATGAACTTAAGGAACTCAGTTTTGACGTTCAAAATTTGTTTGAAGAAAAATCTGAGAGAGAGACGTACGTTTTATTTAACAAGTTTCTGACTAAAAAACAGTATCAAGCTTTAAAGTACAAACAAAAGTATACAAAAACTATAAAGGTCACACCGTTTGCAGAACCTATTAATGCCACAGAAACGCAAGCACGTGATCTTATCCAAGGAATCTGCGACAACTACATACCCTCAGATTTAATTACAAATTTAAAGTACACTACGGTATTTGAAAATGATTGTGGAAATACTCAGGTCTACACAACACAGACATCAAGTTTTAAATGGCAAGACTATCAAAAACCGCTGATTTACACTGCCGCAGCTGTCTTAGCTATAGGGCTACTCAGTCAGTACCAAGTTGAAATTACTTATTAAATGATTCTTTGACCATTAAAATGGACTTCATGGATTTTTCCTGAATCGTAGACAGTTTTAGAGTCAGTCCAACCGCTATCTGGATGGCTATGGAACGATTCAAAACTCGCATTCAATTTAGGAATGCCATGAAGTTCAGTATCTTTTAAGGCTTCTAAGTTTCTCATCAAGGATGTTGGCTCAATCGGGGAATCGCTTCCAAAAGAAACTGGAATTTTATTTTTTCTTAAAAGTTCCCACTGAAATAAGTAATTATTCAAATCACCGATTTTATTTTTAAGCCATTTTTTATCACTCAGCCAATGACAAGGTTGCATATGACAATGAACATGAAGTGGTTTCATCATATGAATGACATCTGGTCTTAACAGCTGTGCGTGTTCTAAATGAAGTTTCCCTAAAACACCGGAAGCTGAAACTTCTCGTGCGGCTTTCACCACTGTCTCAACAGCAGCATCCCCAATGACATGGAAGGCTATTTCAATCTTACGACTCCAGCAAAATTGAATCGCTGTGCGAATCTCTGCAAAACTCCAAGCCATCATGCCTTTATTGCTTGTACCGACATAAGGAACCGACAAATACGCCGTTTCTGATCCTAACGAACCATCGACAAATACTTTCAAGCCATGAACGCGCAAAAAAGGATTTGGAAAAGATGTGCACTTTTCAAAATCAACCCAACCACGCTGAAGATCATTCATATTTTCTACAGTGATAAATCCGTCGATACAAAGCGTCTGTTCGCCTTTTTTTTGAAGATCAAACAAGATTCCAGCTATTTGAGAATTCATCGATAAATCACGAACGTGCGTGAATCCAGCCTGATTAAATAAACGGATTGATTCTTTAATTTGTAATGTGGTTTGTTCAACCGAATAAAAGGGAATTTTTAATAAAGCTTGAATATGAGCCTGATCAAATAAAATTCCGGTCGGATTACCTTGAGCATCTCTTTCGATTCTGCCACCAATAGGATCGCGACTGAAATCATAATTATTTTTCTTCAATTCAGAAATGGCCGCCGAATTAATCCAGCTGGCATGACCATCTACTCGGCTTAAAAAAACCGGCGTATGGGGAAAAACCTCATCCAAAATTTCTTTAGTGGGCAATTGAGAATCCGGCCACAAATGCTGATCCCATCCGAAGCCATTTATCCAATGACCTTGATAGTATTCCGATTTAATTATTTTATTTTTAATATCGCGAGCCGATTTTAAATCTTGAAGATGAAGACCTAGACTGGTTTGCCCGGTAGCCACAAAATGTGTGTGGCTATCGTAGCAATTTTTAATTTCAAACTTTTCCAAAGGACAAGAACGGTCTTATCGACCGTTCGTTGGAACTGTAATTTGCGAACCCGCTGGTGTCACAGTTCCTGTAGAAGGAAGAGGAAGAAGTGCTGAACCTGTTCCCATTGGATAACCTGTTGTTGGATAAGGAATGCCCCCAGCATTAAACGTTGAATTCGAAGTGTAAGCACCTGAGTACAACATTTGTAAACGAACTTGAAGCGAAGCAATCTCTTGCTGAACTTGAGCCGCTTGCTGTTGAACTGCCATTTGACGTTGGTAAGCTTGCATTTGAGCTTGCATTTGAGCTTGTTGATACTGCATTTGTTGCTGCATCATTTGCTGCTGCATTTGCATTTGCATTTGCAACATTTGCTGTTGGTACTGACCAGACATTTGCATTCCTGATTGCATGTATCCCGATTGCATATAGCCACCGTTCATGGCTAATCCACCATTCACAGCCATACCACCGTTAACCATCGCGCTCATCGGCATTCCACCCATTTGGAATCCTGGCATTTGATATCCACTCATCGGCATTCCACCGCTCATCGCTAATCCACCGTTAACCATCGCACTCATCGGCATTCCACCCATGTTGTAGCCACCCATTGGGAAACCACCCATCATGTATCCACCGTTCATCGCTAATCCACCGGACATCATGTAACCAGGCATTTGGAATCCGCCCATGTTATATCCGCCCATTTGATAACCGCCACTCATAGGGAATCCACCTGACATTGGCATTCCACCATTCATGAGGAATCCACCGTTCACAGCTAATCCACCATTAACCATCGCACCCGGACATGGAGGCATGTAACAAGCAATCATTTGGCTTCCGCCCATCATGTTACCCATGGCACCTGACATCGGCATTCCACCCATCATGTATCCACCGTTGACCATGAAGCCACCGTTGATCATCGCACTCATCGCGTATCCGCCGTTACCCATTCCACCTGGGTATCCACCCCATGGACCTGCGATCATACCGCCGGCACCGTAACCTGGCATATACATTCCGCCACCCCATGGTGTTCCGAACATACCTTGAGGATAACCGAACGCTCCGCCACCGCCCATATTTGCATAAGGACCGTAAACACCACCGGCTCCGCCGAATGGTCCGTTCATTCCGTTTCCTGCTCCGTAAACTCCGCC
>CAZXZW010000001.1:47381-103319 GCA_964645745.1 uncultured Bdellovibrio sp. | reverse complement strand
GCCCAGTCACGTTTTGGTTTAGCGTAAGTGTAACCACGAGCTGCAGCATCACACTCAGGACAATCTGTTTCAGTTGTCGTTTGTTGACGATATTTTCTCTCTAAAGCGGCACGCTCTTTAGCATCTGAAATCGCGTATTGTCGTTCACGAATCTCATCTTCCATTTGCTCAATAATCGCTTGAGCTTTATCACTTTTAATTTTTTGTTTTTTGTACTCAGAAAGTGATTTTCCACACTCAGATGTTGAGTATGAACGATATTTCGGAGCATCTTCTGGTCTTAATTCTTTATCCGAACAGATTTTAGAAGAAACATCTCCAGCTTTCGATTTTGAAGTCGCTGTACAGTAACCTTGGTTATTAGGTAAAATCCATTTTCCTTTTAATTTATCTGGAATTTCAGTTTTACCACCGCAAAGAGAATTATCAGATTGCGCCACTTCGTTTCCGTTTGCATCAACTGTTGTACAAGAAGTTGTAGTTGGATTTGGAGTTTTCGGAGTCGTCACATCACGGTAAGCCGTACACTCATTCATTAAATCCATGTGAACATCAATCAAGAAATCTAAAATTTCAGAATCGAATACGCGCTCAAGTTTTCTTTTCGCGAAATCCATTTCAGCATCAGCACGCTTTTTCTCAAGCTTCGCTTTTTCTAAAGCAATTTTAGCTTCAGAGATCGCTTTACGCTCTTCTTTTTCCTCGTCTGACATATCAACAGCGCCTGATCCTTGTGACCAGTTTCCATTACAGCCTTGAACGCCACCGTAATATCCTGTTCCCCACATACCTTGGTAGCCACCGTAGCCGATAGCTCCTGGTCCCATGACTCCAGCATTTGCGTACGCATTAACGCCAACTCCAGCCTGTGGATTGATAATATCTGCTTGTAGCTTTGATCCTGAGATCAAAAAGATAAACGAAAAGACTAAGCTAAAAGCTAACTTGTGAAACTTTTTTAATAACATAGGAAAATCTCCTCACACATAATATAAATGTAACACTAACAGTTTGGATGTTGCGACTATGTAGCGGGTCCGGGAAATAAATTTGGCCTAAGGTCAACTGGACTAAAGTAAGTTGTTGGCCTGAAGCCAAATACCCGCTGACCAAGAAACCAAATTAGCTAGACCAGCAGTCAGGACTGCCATCGGCCAAGAATAACGATAGCGGATTTTTAATATCATAGCCTCGATCGCGAAAGCAAAAAGCTCAGCCGTCCATATATATGTGAAAATATCACTTCCCGCTTTTTCGAGAACATAAGGAAAAACAAAAAATACAATAGGATGAGTAGCTAAATTCAAAACAAGAATCTGCTCTATAATTTTAGAGTTTGTTAACTTGTGCTTTTTAGCTGAAATGAAATAGAAAATGCTCTCTAAAAAACATGTCAGCAAAAATAACCCGACATAAAATAAAAAAGTCGTCTGATTTTGACCAACCTCAGTTCCTAGAACTAAGCCACATTCATAGCTAAAAAGATTCCAAGGATAATAGCAAACGGCACTATTCATACCGTTTTAGCTTTCACAAATGGCAGCGCCATGATTTCAAAATAACCGTGGAAAGCGGCTATGCTCAGATAAATGAAGCGTGCTTCGATGAAGTTTTTAAGTAAGGCGTAGGCCACTAAACCAATTAAAATCAATCCCGAGAAATAGACAATACGACTTCCCATATCTGATTTTAATAATTTGAACGAATAACTAAAATTTGTAGTGTACTGATAAGGCAGTTCTTGTTCGGGAATCGCCTTCAACCAAACAAAGTAATGAATCCCTTGGCCCAACGCATAGGCCGAAACGGCTCGACTCCATAGGGTCATATCAGCATCAGGGAAAATCTGCGCACCGATACTAGCATCATTAAATCCATTAAATATTTCAAACAGTCGATTCGTCATTAAGAAGTCGAAAACCCCAGTTAAAAGAGCTAGCGTAACACTACTAAAAATAAATAACGATAAACTAGCAACAGTTTTATCTGATTTGCTTTCAGCACGACTGATCCAAAAGAAAAAGGCCACAAAGTTGTGAGCTAAAACTAAAAAACCTAAAGTTTGCAAAGGGTAATTTAATGAAGCCACCAGCAAACTAGCTAGCAGAAACAACGATCCTACGACTCTAACCTTGCTTTGCTTATAGAAAAATCCAACTAATCCTAACAAACATAATCCCGCTATCAGCTCAAGCGTGTTTGGACCACCTTCTAACAAAGTATTTCCATAGGTTCCCATCCACAGTCGTGCGACGGCGACTAAAACGAAAAAACCTCCCACCACAGGAATTGAAAAACGATTCATCTCGGTTAAATGCGGAATATAACGAATCGAAGAAATTAAATGTGGAATACCTAATATGATCGGGCCAATCAATAACACCCAAAGAGGAAAATGGATAGCTAAGGTGAAGTTGAAAACCAAAGAGAGCATAAAAAAGAACATCAAACGGTACGATCTCGTCGTATAAATCTGGCGAAAAAGAGAAACTTTTAAAGTTTTCTTTAATAAAAATGATCTGAAAGTATCTGCACCGTTAAGAACCATAAATAGAATATAACATTATTTTTAGATGAGAGCACTTCCAAGCCAGACTTTAGGCTCAACCTATAGACCGCGTAGAATCATTTAGATAAGCTTATTGAATCATGAATCAAGAAAAACCAGCTCTTTTATGTCTCGACGACGAAATCAATAATCTTGATGCGCTCGAACGTATTTTTCGTAAGAAGTATAATGTTCTAAAAGCTTTAACGCCTTTAGAAGCTTTTAACTTTTTAGATCAATACAAAGATCTGCCGGTGATTATTTCTGATCAACGCATGCCTGAGATTACTGGCGTCGAATTTTTAGAAAAATCGATCACCACTCATCCTGACACTATTCGTATCTTATTAACCGGTTACACCGATATCGAATCAGTTATTGAATCCGTAAATAAGGGACAAATTTATCGTTACTTAACTAAGCCTTGGGATACGACGGATTTATTAGGAACAGTTAATCAAGCTTATGAAAAATACATACTAAAAAATGAATTAAAGGTTAAAAATCAAAGATTATCTGAAGCTTTAAGTGAACTTCAGAATTTAGATAAAGCTAAATCGCAATTCATGATTTTAATCAATCACGAATTAAAAACACCACTCACTTCAATTATTAGTTTCTCAAGTTTACTTAAGGAAACTGTTTTATCTGAAGAGCAAAATCTTTTCACAGATCGTATTATCAAATCATCGGATAAACTTAAAAAAATTATCGATGACGTGTTATTAATTGTGAAAGGTGAAGTCGGAAGTATTCCTGTTAATGAAGATTTTGTTGATTTCAATTTAATTCTTAAAAATTTACCTGCCGAAATCACGACTAACATGAATACGAAGAATCAAAAGATCGTGACGAACTTCGAATCAGCTCAGATCCATACTGATTACAATTTGATTTCGACTGCTATCTACCGTGCCATTCACAATGCCACTAAGTTTGGTGCAGCCCAAAGCGATATTACATTGTCGACTCAAAAGACTGACAGTGAGTTTACTATTTCTATTACGAACCAAGGCGCAAATATCTCTGAAAGCGTTTTGAATAAAATTTTAAAACCGTTCCAACTTGATGAAAATGTCATGAATCACTCCGTAGGCATGGGCTTAGGCTTAACTATTTGTCAGACTTTAGTTAAAGCAATTAAAGGACGATTAGCTATTCGCAATCTTCCTAACGGCGTAACTGTTGAGTTTATTCTCCCTCATAAATTAAAATAGACTTCCGTAATCCGGATTTATTACTCTTTAAACCATTTTAAAGCCAGGGCGACTGGCTTTGACTCTGCATCACTGCAGTCGATGAGCAAAATAACAATCTTTACCTTTATGTTTTTGACCCAAACCCTAGTGCAGGCTGGAGTGATTGAACCTTTAGTTATAGAAGTGGGAGACTCTGTGAAAATCCCTTCTATCAAAGAAAAAGTATGGATCGAGAATCCTAAAATCATTCAAGCCGTTTCCACTGGAAATACCATCCAACTTAAAGGACTGGCCGTTGGCAGCTCTAAAGTTCGACTCGATAAACGCAACCAACTGGTGATTATTTTACCCGCGGGACAAATTCAAGCTTACTTAGAATGGAAAAAGCTCTCTTTTCAGTTTGCCGATATCACTGTTAATCAATGCGAAGATATTATTTGCTTAAAAGGACAACTTTCTACTTTAAAAGAATTTAAGAAAATTATTTCCTTAATGAAGGAAAATAATAGTTACGTCTACTTAGGCTTAGAGGCTTCTCCCTCATTGAAACTAGAAATCGAAAAATGGTATCAAGACTACTTTCGTGAAAACGGCCTTTCCCCGCACAAAGTTACATTCAGTCATCCTTGGAAATCTTTTTCAAATACGACTGATCAATTTAATAAACTGAAATTTCAAATGGAAAAAATTGGCCTTTATCACATCGAAGATAAAAACAAATTAGAAATATCTGACAATCTCAGAGTAGAAATTAAAGTCGTTGAAATTAAAAAATCATTGATTAGAACCTTAGGCATCAAATGGCCTGACTCCTATTCGGCCAGCGTTTTAAATTTAACGGCGGCTGGGGTCAATGAATTCGATCTGCTTTTAAATGCTTCGGAAAGATCTGGAGACATGAATGTCTTAGCTTCACCGAACTTAATGTGCAAAAGCGGCAAAGAAGCCACATTCTTCGCTGGCGGAGAATTCCCGATCAAAGCTGTCGGAGAAAGATTCAGTTCGGTCACCTGGAAACAGTACGGGATTAATTTAAAAATAAAACCGCAAATTGATTCCATCGGACAAATCAGTTTAGAAATCGAATCAGAAATTTCATCGTTAGACACCAGCAATGCTTTAGACGGTATTCCTGCTTTACATTCACATAAAGTTTCAAGTCATTTTGATCTTTTAAAGTCACAAACTATTGTGCTGTCAGGCCTGATTAAAAATGAAACTGGCTTATCTTCAGATGGATTACCTTACTTAAGTGAAATTCCAATTCTAGGGCGACTTTTTTCAAGCAAAGACTATTTAGAAAACAAAACAGAACTCATTATTTTCGTAACCCCAAAACTATCGGAGTAAATAATGAAACCACACATCAGCGCACGCATCGAATCGATTCTGACCGCCAATAAAGAAATCCTGTCGCAAAGCTGGGAAAAAGAATACTCTGAAGCGGAAAAAAGCATTTTGTTTAAAAAAAATTACCAAGAACACATTCACGGTTTAGAAGAAGTTGATCAACAGCGCATTCTGAATGAATTGGAAAAACTAGGTCCTATTCAGGCCTATATTGACGATCCGGAAGTGACCGAAATTTTGGTCAATCAACCGAATCAAGTGATCTTCGAAAAAGAAGGCTGCCTACAAATCGCAGAAGACTTTTTCTTTAATAAAGAAACTTATCATGAATGCATCGAACGCCTTTGTCAGATGTGCGGCTCTTATATTAATAAAGAAAAATCTTTTATCGAAACACAAATGGGCCATTTACGCGTGACTATCGTGTACGGAGACTTATCACGAGGTCATCACTTGCTTTCGATTCGAAAACAATCACAAAAAATGATGACCTTGGATCAGTTCCACGAAAAAAACTGGTGCTCAGATGCAGAATTAAACTTGTTGAAACACATTATCGAACAAAAAGATAACTTCATTGTCGTAGGTGGAACCTCTTCTGGAAAAACCACAGTTTTACAAGCTATGATGAATGAAGTCTCTCCAACTTGTCGAAGTGTCATTATTGAAGATACTCAAGAACTAAAGCCTACTAATGAACTGAGTGTTTCGCTTTTAACTAAAATGGATTTTACTCAGCCGAAGAATTCCATCTCGATGACGGATCTACTTAAGCGAGCCTTACGTCTTCGCCCCGATCGCTTAGTGGTTGGAGAAATCCGCGGCGGCGAAGCTACGGATTTACTGATGGCTTTATCCACGGGACACGAGGGATCTTTTGGATCTCTTCATGCTAAAAATCATTCTGAAGCCTTGATCCGTTTAGAAATGCTGATTCAAATGGGAGCTCCTCAGTGGCAAAGGGATTCTATTCGAAAACTAATTGGGCTCACGATTAAATATATTATTGTAGTGAAAAAAGAAAAATCCCGTCGGGTTCTCGACGGGATTTATAAATTATCTTCGGTTGAATCAAATGGCATCACGACTATGAAGGTCGAGTCTATAGAAGATTTATTTTAAGGAGTATAATTAATTTTAACCAAAGCTTCCATACTGCCTGCCGTGCTGCCTCTTTGAACGAGGTCATCAGCGCCGAGTTGCCCGACGTTATTCAATCCCCAGCACTTGATGTCATTGTTGTCTAATATAGCGCAGGTATGAGCATATCCAACGGCAATATCTTTAGCGACGCGTCCTAATCCTAAGTGCACCTCAAGTGCGGAAGAAACAGGGCTTCCATAGTACCCGATTTGTGTCGTATTATTATAACCCAACTGTCCATAGCCGTTGTAGCCCCAGCATTTTATTTTACCATCGTCAGATAAAGCACAGCTGTGATTTGATCCTACGGAAACTTTTTTCGCTCTAAAATTTAATCCAAGATCTACTTTTTGAAGTGCAGCCATGTCGCCAGCGGAAGTTCCGATTAAAAATAAGTTGTCTGAGCCCGCTGCTCCAACTCCGTTATAACCCCAACACTTAACATCTCCATTGTCTAACGCTACACAGTTATGACCTATTCCTTGGGAGAAATTCAAAACCGTTCGACCAACTCCTAAATTGATTGTTTGTAAAGAAGACATGTGATTTGCTTGAGAGCCGTAATTAATTGTATTGTCTTGTCCAAGCTGACCATAATCATTTCGTCCCCAACACTTCAACTTTCCATTATCTAAACTCGCGCATGTGTATCCGTAACCGCTCACATCTAATGCTGTTCGACCTGACCCCAGATTAACATAACCTAAAGCACTCATGCTGCCAGCACTGTCGCCTCGATTGATCATATCATCATAACCCAACTGTCCGACGTTATTTTGCCCCCAGCACTTAATATGATTATTATCCAGTATGGCACAGGCAGAGTAAGCACCTGCAGACACTTTTTTTGCTGTACGTCCAACGCCTAAATTGACATAGGAAAGACTTGCCATGCTACCAGGACTACCGCCGCGATTCACTGTATCATCGTAGCCCAATTGTCCGACGTTATTTTGGCCCCAGCATTTGATTTGATTGTTATCGAGCAAGGCGCAAACAAAACCACTTCCGACTGAAATTTGTTTAGCCGTTCGACCAACTCCAAGATTAACATTTTGTAGACTAGCTATACTGCCCGCACTACCGCCGCGATTCACGGTATCGTCATAACCCAGTTGTCCAACGTTATTGTGCCCCCAGCACTTAAGATCACCTTTAAGACTTAAAGCACATGTTGTGTGTCCTTTTGCATCAATTTGTTTGACCGTATTGGCTGGTGTAGTGAATCCCGTGCTACTAAAAATTTCACTTGTGTTCAGAGATCCCGCCTTGATGAGACGAACATTAACGTAGTATTTGGTAGAAGGATTTAAACTCTTATTAAATTGATAACTGTTTGAAGTTCCAACATCAGTCCAATCAACGACGTCCGCTATTCCTGGTTGAGATCCCAAACTAACTTCATAGCGTGCGACTTCTGATGTTTCGATGCCTTCTGTTCTCCATTCAATCGTGTTTGATTCACTCAGAGAAGGAGTTGAGCCTTTATCATTAATTTGAACGGCTAAAGGTCTGAAAAAAAGTAATTCCGATGGTCCATTAAATGGACTACACGATGTCATATTTATCATTATAAAAATTAAAAATATGATTTTAAAGAATTTCATAAACTATGTATCGAACAGTTTTGATTTTAACTTAAGTCTTTGGTCTGTATGTCTTTGATTTCAGCACTTTAAGCAAAGGCCCACACCGGAGCAAACATTTCTGTTCTCGATGCATAAGTGTCTCATATTAAATCTATTTACTTACCTTGACGGTCCGCTAAAAATTTCTCTGCGCCTGCACTTAATTTAATTCCGACCTCATTTAACTGGTCGCGGTTCACTTCACTTGGGCAGTCGGACATCAAACACGATGCTTGGGCTGTTTTAGGGAAGGCGATCACTTCACGGATAGCTTCTGTTTGCGTTAACAACATCACTAAACGATCCATACCCCAAGCGATACCACCATGCGGAGGCGTTCCGTATTTTAAGGCTTCAAGGAAGAATCCGAATTTAGCTTTCGTTTCTTCTTCTGACATTCCTAACAAACGGAAGATCGCTTGTTGAATTTCATTTCTGTAGATACGAATTGATCCACCACCCATTTCGTAGCCGTTACAAACTAAGTCGTAAGCTTTAGCTAACATTTTTGGGTAAGCTTTTTCGTTATTCGCGATCATATCATCAAAGAATTCATCAGTCGGAGATGTGAACGGATGGTGACGAGACACCCAACGCTTATCATCTGGCGAGTATTCAAGTAATGGGAAGTTCACAACCCATAAGAAGTTATATTTATTAAAGTCGATCAATTTAAGATCGCGACCTAATTGTAAACGTAACGCTGATAAAGCTGAACATGTTGGATCGTAATCATCTGACACGATTAATCCGCAGTCTTTATCTGTACAACCTAAAGCTTTGAAGATCTCTTTTAGTTTTTCTTGAGTGAAGAATTTAGAAACTGGGGAATTAATTGTTCCATCCGCTTCTTGTTTCATCCAAACTAAACCTTTAGCTCCGTTTTTCTTAGCAAGATCTGTTAACTTATCAAATTGTCCACGGCTGAATGATCCGCCACCAGGAACAGCTAAACCACGCACGATTCCACCACGCGACAACACATCGTCGAATACTTTGAATCCGCAGTTCGTTAATAATTTTGATAAATCTTGAATTTCCATTCCGAAACGCGTGTCAGGCTTATCTGATCCGTAACGATCCATCGCTTCGAAGTAATTCATACGCTGAAGTGGTGGAACATCCATGCCTTTGATTTCTTTCCAAATCATACGAAGCATACGCTCATTCATATCAATGATGTCTTCCACGTCAATGAAAGACATTTCCATATCGATCTGAGAGAATTCAGGTTGGCGATCCGCACGTAAATCTTCGTCACGGAAACAACGAGCAATTTGGAAATAACGATCGTAACCAGACACCATCAATAACTGTTTTAAAATTTGAGGTGACTGAGGAAGAGCGTAAAAGTTTCCTGGATTCACACGTGAAGGAACTAAATAATCACGCGCGCCTTCTGGAGTTGATTTAAACATGATCGGTGTTTCGATTTCTAGGAAGCCATTGTCCGATAAGAAGCGACGAACTAACTGCGCCACTTTATGACGAGTGATCATGTGATGTTGTAAACGCTGAGAACGTAAATCTAAGTAACGATATTTCAAACGAAGAACTTCATTCACGTTTTCGTCTTCTGGACGGAACGGAGGCGTCGCCGCTGTATTTAAAATTTCACAACGAGTGGCTTCGATTTCAATTTCACCCGTTTTGATTTTAGAATTTTTCATTCCATCAGGGCGTGCTTTAACAACACCTTGAATGGCTACGACATATTCTCCACGGAAATCTTTAGATGTCGCTGTATCGTTTTTAGTAGGGTCAAGAACAACTTGAACAATGCCTTCACGATCTCGCAAATCAATGAATACTAAGCTTCCGTGATCGCGTCGAGAATCAACCCATCCCATAATCGTTACAGTTTGACCTGCATTTTTAATCGTTAACTCACCACAATAATTCGTTCTTTTTTGTTCTTTTACAAATTTCATCTCACTACATTCTCATATCACGCCTAGTCCGTCAAAAACGATCTTGCGCACCCTCTACCCGATAGTGCAATATATTATGACTATGCCAAAAATAAACTTTGCACTTCCAGTATCTGTCGATTCCGAAACGGCGTTCAAAAAAATTAAAAAGTTTTTGAGCTCAGACAATGACTTTAAAAAGTTTGATCCTAAAGTGACCTGCACTTTTGACGAGGGCGACCAAACTTGTGCTATCAAAGGCAGTCAATTCACAGCGACTATTTCAGCCGTCGAGGCCAAAGGCAAAACGAACGTCGAGGTTCAAATCGACATTCCTCTCGCATTAGTTCTCTTTAAGGGAAAAATCCAAGAAATCGTCGAAAAAAACATTAAAAAAGTTTTTAAAGCTTAATGCTTCGGCTGGACAACTTAGAAAAAGAATAAACATTTAAAAAATGACCGGTAAAACCACCCCTCTCAAAGCCAAAAAACCTTCCAAAAAGGCTCTTACGAAACCTGCAGAACCGGTGGTTAAATCCGTAGTAGCTGAAATTGTCAGCGACGATCACGAAGTCATCGATGTCCCTACCGAAATCGATGACGCTGCCACCCCATTAGATACCGCGACTGAAGACAGTTACTTACCGGCAGAAATCTCAGTTCCGGGCTCTTCAGCTCACTTACCAGCAACGAACAAAAATCTACTGACAATGTATTTAAACGAAGTCAGAAAATACCCTGTTTTATCTAAAGAAGAAGAACAGAAAGTGGCTAAAAAGTTTTACGACACCAAAGATCCGGCTGCCGGGGAGCTTTTAGTTAAATCCAATTTACGTTTCGTTGTTAAAGTCGCTGCCGAGTACTCGAAGTTTTCAAATCGTATGATCGATTTGATCCAAGAAGGTAACGTGGGTCTTATGCACGCGGTGAAAGAATTCAATCCTTACAAAGGCAATCGCTTAATCACTTATGCTGTTTGGTGGATTCGTGGTTACATGCAAGAATTTTTAATGCGCCAATTCTCTATGGTCAGAATCGGAACAACGGCCAACCAACGTAAACTTTTCTATCAGTTACAAAAACAAAAAGCTGAATTAGAACAAATGTCATCACCTGAACGTATTTTAGAATTATCTCATCAACTAGGAATTCCAGAAGATGAAATCTCTGAAATGGTGAAACGTATTTCAAGCCGTGATGTCAGTATCGATAAACCTGTCGGAGACGAAGACAGCGGCGTTTCTTTAGGCTCACTCTTACGCAAAGACGACGGATCTTTAGCTTTAGATGATAAGTTAGCTTTAGAAGAACAAATTGATTTACTGAAAGAAGCCATCGAAAAAGTTCGCCCAGATCTAAGCGAAAAAGAACTGATCATCTTAGAGGAGCGTATCTTGAATGACGAGCCCTTAACGCTACAAGAAATCGGCGAAAAATACAAAATCTCACGCGAAGCCGTTCGTCAAAACGAAGTTCGGTTAATTAATAAAATTAAAGCTGAATTAAAGATCTAACACTGTATCTTTTTTGTATACGGTTATTCTATTCCATGGCCTTTGTTCTTTACAGAGTTACAACCTATGCTAGCATCAAAACGTGGCAAAAGCGAAGACAACACTTTATATCGAAGATTTCTATAATTACCGAGACTATCTTAAGAACTACCTGGTCACGTCCAAAATTAAAAATCCTCAATTCAGTATTGGCGCGTGGTCAAAAAAACTCGATTTGAAATCGACGGCCGCATTAGCCAAAGTCCTCAGCGGAGAACGCGAAGCCAGCGAAGGTTTAGTCACAAAACTTATCGATTATTTCAAATTTACCAAACAAGAAGGCCTTACCTTCAGAAGTTTAGTCTCTATTTCTAAAATGAAAATTAGCGATCAGGATAAAGTTTTACTTTGTCAAAAACTATACTCCCAAAGTAAAAATAAAAAATTAGAATCTCGTCGAATTGCACTAGATCAGTTCAACTTGTTTGCATCAAATCTTCCCTTTGCTATTTACGAGCTAGGAAAACTACCCGGACTCACTTTGAAAAAGTTGACTACTCTCATTTCCGACTCAAAAGAGTCTGACATTATGGAATCGATTAAAACACTCAGCAGATTAAACTTAATCGAGATTTCAAACGATCAAGTTATTCGCTCTAAGAAACTTCATCTTGAAACTACGGACGACATCCCAAGTGATGCCATCAAACATTATCACAAAAATGGACTCGCGACGGCGGCTAAGAAAATCGATGAAGTAAAGGTTGAAATCCGCGAATTCCAATCGCTGCTGCTCATGCTAAATACTAAAAATATCGATAAATATAAAAAAATGATCCGCGACTTGATGGATGATGTTGAAAACTGCGATCCTACGAATACTGTAAATCGACTTTACTCACTCCAAATACAACTTTACCCCGTCAGTTCTGAATTCGAGGATGTAAAAATATGAAATATATTTTAATTCTGTTCACTTTTGTTACCTCACAGTTAAGTTTTGCTGGCGTTCGTATCGGCAATGGTGGAGATGCTCTTGTTTGCTACCAAGATGATACCCACCAACAACGAATATCAATTGATATGTTTGACTACTGGGAGCATCAACAGCTGAATTTACCATTTGGCCCGATAAATCTCGGAGTTAAAAATTTAACAGTTCAAGAAAAAATAGGTATCGTCGTTAATCGACTTATGTTTTTTGATCCAACCTTAGCCAACGAAATTAATGTGATCGCTTTATCTATCGCCAATCACATCGACGATTTCCTTATAACACAGGACCAAATTCCCGAAATCACCGATGCTCATCCAAAGGCACTTCCAAAAAACGCGAATTGCTTCATCACTCAATTCGCGATCCAATGGGAAAATACTCAGGATGGTATTCGACGCTTTTATATTTCAAAAGATCTTTATGAAGATTCTGCAACAAACAACGATACACGCGCAGGCTTAATACTTCATGAAGCTTTGTACCGTTATGCCATCGTCAATGGTGCCAAGAATTCAGATGGTGTACGTTATTTCAATTTTGCATTAGCGACCGACTTTCTTAGAACAGCAGAATTAATTCAATACGCGAACATTTTAAATACAAGCGGACTGAACTACCGCGAATGCAGTCTTTTGAATGAACCGTATAGCGGAAGTATACATATTGATAAGAACAACAACAGCTGCTTCAGTGGTTCACTCATTTTAAACAAAACCATTCTGATCCATTACACAGACCAACAGTTTTATTTTGAACCAAGTAGCCAAAGTCTACGCGATATAAAGCCTGGAGTTCAGTTTTCTAAAATCAATGGCAAGCTGACAACACCTTTCAAAAGCAACATTAAAAAAATGGAACTTAGAAAAAGCTACCTGACACTGACTTCGAATGAATTACCAGAACTCAAATTTAATACTGAAATTCTAAGCCCCATCTCTTGTCGCAATAAAGCCACTTTTGATTTAGATCTTAATAGCGTGAACGAGTGTGAAATAAATCCTCATTACATTCAGCTTCCGAATGGGGACAGTTTTCCTATCTGGCGTCGTGTCCTATTCAATGGATCAATCATCACTTTTAACTTTCAACAACCTGCGGAAATTAAAATGCATGTTCCTAGTAAAAGTAAAATACTGATTGATCCAAGCTATCCGACTCTTTTTAACGCGTCTGGGGTTCTTATCAATGGCTGGAGCATGAAAGACATTAAATATTTTAAAAATGGATTTATGGGAAAAACCAAAGAGTTTCTCCTGAAAAATAATCAAATGGAATTTTTTGTAAAAGAAAAAATCGATCCACTTTACTTAGGGCTAAAAGTTATACTTCAAGATACTCAAGCTGATTTGATTTCTTTGTGCGAAAATAAATCGAAAGATTTTAATTACGAAGAACACAGTGTAACCAAAGAGTATATCACAAAATCAGAAAAAGTTTACGACTTTGATCGTGCCGTTGCTGTACTTATATCTGATAGCTACGTGAATCGTGTGAACAGCTTAGAGTGCCGAGGTCATTTTTTCATTGATGCCAGTCTGTTGTAGCCCTATCATTTTTGTATAGGAATTCGGCTCTTAACGCCTGATATGGACTTTATTAATCTTCAGCCAAAGAGATAATGAACCCTATAGATATTAAATCTATACACTAAAGGAGAATTTATGAAAAAAATGATGATCACTCTGGCTTTTGGACTTTTACCAATCACAGGGTTTGCTAAAGACGCGACTTACCGCTTTCCCGCTCAAGCTGGAGCTGCACCGAAACTGGTCTACACAGCCTCTTGTGAAATTTTAAAGGCCAATTTAAAAACGTCTCCAAAGTGGGTCAATACAGCACAAAAAGAACTTGTCATTAAACCATCTTCTGGAAAAAATGACGCTGACATCGTGATTAATGCTGACGATATCCAAGTGGAATACACCGCTTTAGTTAATGAAATGCCATTAGGTGGCAAAGAGCTTTATGTTACCGGAGCTGGCTTTTTAAAAATCAAAAATCTTAAAACGTCAGACGTTATGCAATCCTCTAGCAACGAACAAATGCAATTTGATTCGAACAGAGAAACTGATTTAACATCTACAAGTCTAACATACACAGCTGGATACATCGACCCAAGAGCTCCAAACTCTTACATGATCAGCTGCAAAATCGCAGTTAAATAATTTTTCGTAACAACGATTCAGCTTTGATTGCTCGATCAAAGCTGAATTAACTTAAGTCTAGCCAGCGTCTAATATGGGCCAACCAGGCTTACAGCTAAATAAAACAATCGTTAACACAATCCGTTTCATTTATTTTAGGCCATGCTACTCTAGTGAGATGAAAACATTTTCCTTATTAGTTTTTGCATTACTTATTTCAGCTTGTTCATCTCCATCAATTCACAACCGTGCTCTTAACTCAGACCCGACTAAGCCCGAACTGGCTGACTATGATCAATGGGCCGATCTCATTGATTTCACCAATAACCTTACTTTGAGCAACCCCAATTTAACTTTAGCACCCAGCTCTGGTGGGACTTCAGTTTACGTTATCTTAAAACAAAATGGAAAATCGATCGGAGCACTTCTTCCTGAAAATAGCGCGACTGTTTTATCTGGTGAAATTCTATCGTTTAATTTAGCTCGCGCGTTCGGCGTGGCTCCGCTTTATCAACCAGGCTTTTTCCGTGCGCTCGCAGGTAATGATTTAAAAATTTTCCAGCAGTTCGTCAAAGATATGAAAATTAAAACCAAACCGAAAGAAGAAAATCGCAAAATGGTTTTAAAAGATATCGCTGATCACCCAGCCGGTATAAAAATGGTCTATAAACAGTTTGGTGTAAAACCACAAGATTATGAAGACCTTGTTATCGCTGAAAAAAATGTAATGAACACTCAACATATCCTGAAAGGCAGTCAACATACCGCCCTGAGTATGTTGTTATGCAAAGGCCCTCAGCCTAATCCGAATCTCATTATTAAAGCTAATGGTGGATCAACCACAGAGTACAAAGCGATTTATCAGCTTTCCGCTATTTTGCTGATCGATGCTCTCACTCAACAATGGGATCGTTTCAGTGGAGGAAATCTTCAGACTATAACTGAAAATGGAATCGTGAATTTTATTTCATTTGATAATGGTGGAACTTGGGGAGGACTCAATGCTACTAAAAAAACTCTTTCCTACGTCACTCGATTCGATAAAAAGATTGCAGAAGATATTCTAGCTTTAAACGCGACCTTGAATACAACTAAAGTAGATTTCTACGGATTAAGTTCAAATAGTCTTTTACACGCTTTAGGAATAGAAAAATTTCCAGAATCCTTGCCACAACTTAAAAGAAGTTTAGCTTTAGTTGCTAAGCATATTGAGTCTAATCCAAACTGTTATTTTTAATCGTTGAGTTAGAAATCCAGAACTAAACCGATGCGCTGATTTCTGTGCAAAGATCGCCAAGTTAAAAATGTTTGCTGCTTTTTATCCGCTGGGTCTAAAAATAAAAGATAAGACTCACCTTTACGATTCAGCACTTTGTAACCTTGCAACTCATTCCCTATATATATCGGCGTACTACTCTTATGATCTTTAAGTTCGTGAGCTAATTCGGCGACCTTGATGCCTAACTCACTAGTGACTTTCATAAGATCATTCTTACTGTTTGGATCTCCTAAGCTATTGTTAAGCTCGTTGGTCGACACTATCTTTTGAGAAAGAAGACGATCAATATGCTGGAAAAGCGCTGCCGACTTTTCCGTTGGCTTCATCCCTACTAACTTTCTATACAAGAAAGAGACTAATAAATTTTGTGATGTTTCCGTCTTAAGCTTCTTTACTTGATGTGTAGACAAAAAACTTTTTATATATCGCACAGACTTAGAAAAGTCCTGCATCGCAATACCTTTAGACTCACTTTGTGATAAATGCAGCTTTCCGTTCTTATTCAATGGATTTTGCAAGCCCAAGTTTTCGACCACAGCGACAGTTAAATCTTTATTCAATAAGATGATAAACTCCATAACCATCGATTTCTTTGCAACTATATTTACACTCAAAGCGTAATCATAACCAGTCGCCTTCGCGTGAATAAAATTAACATCACTTTTTAAATTTGACTTTAAAGAGTGCCAGTTACTATTTGTATCGTAGAATTTGACCGTCTTTATGACTGGGCCTAATTCATTTTCAAGTTTTGAAATGAAATCATCCGTTAAAAAGTCTCTCACTGAAGACTTAACTAAATCATTCTTAAATTGAGACACTGCTTTTGACGTCGACACCTGAGATGAAGCAGATTCCAAGCGGGCAAAAAGGTTCTGACACTGCAAGGCCGATGCAGAAATGCAGGTAAAAACAGAGAGTAAAAAAATAGAAATAAGCGTCTTCATAAGCGTAATCTTATTAATTGCAACGCTTATACCTCCCCAGCTACGCCAGATGTTAAAGCACAGTGCGCGAAGTGGATATGTTTTTGACAGTTGAGGAGGTTACGAACACCCAAGCTTCTGCCTAATCAAAGCTTCATCAATCACATCGACATGAAGCTCAACTTGTTTATTACGACTGAGATCGCCTCGCTTGATTTCGATATTCTTCTTAGGAATCTTTAATATTTCAGATAGAAAATCTATAATCGCACGATTAGCGGCTCCATCAACGGGAGGAGCCCTAAGCTTTAGCTTAATCGCCCCGTTATGTAGTCCGCATACTTTGTTTTCGGATGAGTTCGGTAGGATATAGAAACTAAGAATCACTATTCTAAATCTAGATTAGGAATGCGCATCTTTGGCATGAACGTCTCGCCTTGATCAAGTAATGATAAATGAGCTTGAGCCATCGCTTTAAGATTAGCTTCGAATTGCATTTTCGATTTCTTTAATTCAGAAATCTCTTGATACATTTTACGTAAAGAATCTTTCGCGTCTTTCACGATCACTTCCGCTTTTTGATGAGCGTCAGCTACGATTAGTTTAGCATCGCGATCAGCGTCTTGTCTCATTTTCTCAGTTGTTTGAGAAGCGTGAGTCATAGTTTGTTGAAGAAGTTGCTCTTTATCTTTGTAATGAAGAAGATCTAACTCTTTATCTTTAAGTGTTGATTTTAAATACGTATTTTCTTGCAACATAGCTTCCATTTGGGCCGCGATAGCTACCAAATAGTCTTCTACTTGTTCAGGGTCAAAGCCCATCATTTTACGATCAAATATTTTTGCTGCGATTTCTTTTGGGAAATACTTCATCTTTCGTTCCTCCGTGAACTCAAATGAGACCTTGCTTAAGTATAGGAAACTTTTGCCGATCTCTCTAGAGTAAAGCGCCGGAGGAGTGAGTTTACTGGACTAAGATAACCATGGATCTAGACTAAAGTTTTGCTCTCGTTAGCTTTTTTGCGTGATTGATACTCTTGTTGTTTCGCTAGGTTACCCGCTGATAAACCATAACTCTCAACCGTTTCTAATTCCACACTTGCTTGATCGGTTGTAGTTTGACCATCAAGCACGTTCAAGTAAGCCGAGATTTTCTTGATTAGTTCTGAACCTTGTTCATACAAAGCTTCATAACGGATTAAACCGATATTGTGATTTTGCCATTGGCTTAAGTAAGGTAACGCCGTTTGAGATTTCGCATTGTACATCGTATTACGACATTCATGATCCGGTTTAATCCAATGATGATTGCCGAATTGATCTTTCAATTGAACTTTGTGTTTCTCGCAAGGTTTTCCACAGTCTTTATAACTTGAACCTTTACTTAAGAACGCCGCGAACACGCAATGTTCCATATGGAAGCTTGGCATCGCTTGATGAACCGTCACCTCAAGCTTTTGAGCATTGGTATTTTGAAGAAGTAAATTTAATTGATCTGAATTTAAATCATAAGATACGCAAGCTGTTGATAATCCTTTATTTAAAAGATACTCAGCCGTGAAATGGTTCGTGATATTCAAACTGAAATCACCACGGATTTCCTTATTTAATGGATTCACGTTTTTAAAGTAATGAACCGCACCTAAGTTACGAGCTAAAACAAAATCAGGATCCATACTCTTAATGTTTTTAAGATTTTGGTATTCTTGCGGTTTTAAAATACGAGTGGTTGCGATTCCCACTTTAACGTTTTGCTTTTTAAGTGATTCAATCGAGTCCATGTAGTCACGACCGAATTCGAAATCAAGAATAACTGAATCCAACGATTGAACCGAAATCTTTTTGCTCGCAATCGCTTCTACAAGTGTTGCCACTTGCATTTTTTCTCTCAGCAATACTACCAGCTTCGTTTTTTGAATTGTCGAAGGAGCTACTGCCTGTACTGGTTTTAAAGCGTAATTGAAATCTAAAGCTGTTTCCCAGCCGTCTACACGTGTGTGCGTGCGAAGCTGAGCTAATTGCTCTGTCGCTTTTTGGCGAAGTTGTTTGACTTCTTTATTTGAAATAAAGGCTGGATCTTTTGTAATCCAGTTGAATTTAATATTTTGTAAAGTGAATACCGTTCCACTTAAAGCTTTTAATTCATCAGAAATAATTTCTTCCGTTACACCTTTAGTTTTAGCTAAATCGATTTTAGCTTCCGATTGAACTTCAATTTTATGATGACCATCTGTTAAAGAAATCTTTAACGGTTGATTCATTTCAACTGTCACTTCATAGCTGACCGGAACACGTTTGAAATAGTTCTTATCGTTGTATGACTTTTGAATTTCTTTTTTCTGCTCTTTGTCGTGATTTAAATACACTTCAGCGTTCATGTAAGATGGGTCAAGACGTAAGTTGTTATCTAAACCTACATGATAAGTCTTGCTGCCTTTTTTGCTCACTGAAAAAATGAAACTACCTTTTTCAATATCCGCTTTTGTTTTTCCATGAGAATTCACTAAAGCAAAAAGAAGTCCGTCACCGTTTTGAAGATTGATATCATTTTCCGTTTTAATCACAACGGCATTCGGTAATACTTCCGTAATTGTTCCGATACGTGATCCACGATGAGAACTGAACGTTCCATTCACTAACTGCTGGTGATTCACACCATGTAACCAACCCGGGAAGAATCCACGAGAGTAATTCACAGCCATTTTATGTTTAAACTGATTCATCTCAGCTTCAGTGTATTTTCCATTATCAATGGTTTTCGTCATCACGTCTTTGTAAGAACTTGCAACAGATGCTACATACTCAGGAGATTTTAAACGACCTTCAACTTTGAAGCTGTTCACACCGATTTCCATCAATTCTGGAATTTCGCTGATACCACATAAATCTTGTGGAGATACTAAGTAATCACGATCAACGGTATTTTTCTTTTCGCCGTCAACAATCAAGTCGTAACTGAAACGACAGCTTTGCGCACACTGCCCGCGATTCGCCGAACGTCCACCGATCGATTCAGAGGTGAAACATTGGCCTGAGTAAGATACGCAAAGTGCTCCGTGAACGAAAACTTCTAATTCTTTCTCCGTGGCTTTTTTAATCAATTTAATTTCAGATAAAGAATTTTCACGACCTAGAACGAAACGTTTAATATTTAAATCAGATAATAATTCGATCGCTAGATCATTCGTCACTGTCATCTGCGTAGATCCATGAATCACTTGGTTCGGAGCGATCTGACGAATCAAGTTCACCAAACCTAAATCTTGTACGATCAAAGCATCAGGCTTTAATGGTAAAACTTTTTTAATCGCATCAACGACAGCATCTAATTCATTTTCAAAAATAACAATGTTGAACGCGAGATTTACTTTCACACCGTAAAGATGACAAGTTTCGATAATTTCTTGAAGCTCTGTGATTTCGTGATCGTAACTGCGACCACGCGCATTGAATCCCGGGAAGCCAACGAAGATGGCGTCAGCTCCATTGTGGATAGCGGCCAAGGCCATTTCTTTGTGACCAACAGGTAATAAAAGCTCGAATTGATTGGAATTCATAGAGGGAATTTGTACAGGGATTTGGGCGATTTGAGTAGTGCTAACTCAGAGACTAAGGTTTCCCTTAGTTTAAGGCTTTTTAGCGTACTTCTTGTTCTCGGCGATGATATTTTTTACAACATTATGGTAGAAATCCCTTAGGGCCGGGTCATTTTTAAGAGCCGGATGCTGGTCAAACTGCTCGATCAGGGACTGCTCTCGCCCCATATCGTTCATATCCATTTGGTTGTCGCGCTTAAGCTGCCAGATCTGATTCACCAAATCTTTACGTTTCAAAATCAACTTCAATAAATCTTCGTGCAATGCTTCGATATCTTGACGGAGTTTTGTGATTTGACTCATTAGTTCTTTTTCGCTTTTCTTAATTTAATTTTATAACCTTTAGTTTTCGTCGGAACTTTTTTCGTTTGAATCATTTCATCCGGATCAGGCTCTGTCGTCTCTTGAAGATTTTGTTTCGAACCTTCAATTTGCTGAATGTATTCCGGCGTCACGGGAGTCACCGGTTTGAAATAATCTTGATTTACACCATCATCGGTTTTTTCTTTAAATAAAACTTCAGGCTCTTTACGCCTAACCGGAGCATTTCGCGTAGGAGCACTAATTAATGGTGTGTAATCAAACACCCAGTTTATATTGGTTCCGATATACATACCACTGGCTACATTCGATCCCACCAACGTCGTCCCGGCATAAACTTTAAACTGGGATTGGCGGTTGATTGAAAAATTTAAATTCAATTCTAAATCATGAGAGTTTGGATTCAACGAGTTATAAATCTTACTTCCCGCATCCACGCGGTTATTTAAAGTATCACGGTAACTCGAACGTTTTGTATTATCATCTTCTTTAACTGTGAGCTGTCCTAGAACAGAAGCCCCTACTCCAAAACGAGAGAATCTTAATTCCGACCCTACTCCATAAGTTCCTAAAGTCGATAAACCTTCGCCGCGGATATTCACTCCCCCTTTAAGAAAAGTGTAAATGCCGCCTTCGAAGTCAAAATTCAAAATGACCTCGGGATGAATTTCCGATGCTCCATTTGAGGTCAGCACCGCGTCCCCGGCAAAATCAATTTTTTCTAAAGGATGGGCATAACTCAAGCGGCCAAAAATCTTCATCCAAGCGTCACTAGAAAATAAGTATTCAGCTCCTAAATCGATTCTATTAATTAAAGCGTTTTTACGAGAAAATGAATTATCATTTGATTCAGCATTTCCATAGTTAAAGCCGCCTAGAAGCGCAAAACTTGATCCAAATTGCCAACGGGCCACCGGATTTAAATTCATATTTTGGTAAGTGTGACCAGAAAGTAAACTGGCTTTGCCGCCATCGGCATTGAAGTTTTCTTCGGTTTTAAAATATTGAAAATCCACGTTTAAACTGATTGGACGCGAGCGAAAAGACTGGTATGAATCATAGGCGTACGCTTGCGAAAGTAAGAGAGTGCTAACAACGGTGGATAAGATTTTTTTCATAGCTTTTTAAGTCTATACAAGTTTTAATCACCTTAGCAGAGGACCTAAGTCTTGAAAAAACCAACTGTCGTCATTTTTATCACCGTTTTCATTTACCTACTTGGCTTCGGTATGATTCTTCCCGTGCTTCCTATCCTGAGCACACATTATGGCGCGACTGCTTTTCAAGCGGGATTACTCATGTCAGTTTTCTCATTGATGCAATTTATGTTTGCTCCATTTTGGGGAAAGCTCAGCGATAAATATGGTCGTCGTCCCATTTTAATTTATTGTTTACTTGGCGAAGGATTATCGTATTTAGTTTTAGCTCATTCTCGATCCCTGGAAATGTTATTCGTATCGCGCATTTTAACGGGATTCTTCGGGGCTTCGATTTCAACAGCCTCAGCTTATATTTCTGATATCACATCTAAAGAAAATCGAACAAAAGGCATGGCCATCATCGGTGTCGCTTTCGGCTTAGGATTTTTATTCGGTCCCGCGATTGGTGGCGGATTAACGTTATTAGCAAAAAAGTATTCACAAGATCAAAACTTCATTCTGACTTTCTCAGCCTATCCGGTAGCGGCTTTATGTTTCCTGACTTTCATTTTTGCTTACTTCTTTTTGGTGGAAAGCCGCGAACGTAAATTAATCGGCGATGAAAAATCTCCTCGTAAACAATTTCACAACATCGCTGAAATGTTTAAAAAACCTGTCCTCGGTAAATTGATGTTAATCTTTGGGGTTACGACTTTATGTATGGCCATGATGGAGTCGACATTAGTTTTATTAATGAAAGATAAATTCAACTGGGGTATCGCTGAATCCAGCTTTGGCTTTGCCTACGTGGGAATTTGTATTTTATTTACTCAAGGTTTCTTAGTCAGAAAGCTTGTTCCTAAATACGGCGAAAAGTTTATTATCCGTTTGGGCTTAAGCTCGATGGCTTTAGGTTTTGCATTGATTGCTATTGCTTCGACAGTCCCGATGATGGGAGTCGCGATGACTTTCTTGTCTGTCGGGAATGCTTTTACTAACCCTTCGATACTAGGAAGCATCTCTTTAATCACCGATCCAAGCGAACAAGGTGTGACTTTAGGAACGACGCAAAGTCTTTCCGCGCTCGGTCGAGTCATTGGTCCTGCTTTTGGGACGTTATTGTTCGGCGCCTTATCACTTTCAGCTCCTTTTTGGATGGCTGCCATACTATTGGTCGTGAATGTGATTGTGGTTATGAAATATTATTCTCAGCTCCCCGCCTCAAACGTAAAAACCGCTTCGTAATCCGTCACAATTTTGATATATTTTTTGTCTATGACAACAGACAAAAATGCCAATCCAAATACATTAGACGATCGCTACAATCCACAGAACGTAGAGACTCCGACTTACGAGAAATGGGAAAAAGCCGGTTACTTCAAGGCTCAAGACCAATCTCACAAACCTCCCTTTTCAATTATTTTACCTCCACCGAATGTCACAGGCTTTCTACACTTAGGACATGCGCTTGATCACACGATTCAAGATGTCTTGATTCGTTGGAAACGTATGAGCGGATACAACGCCATGTGGTTACCGGGAACGGATCACGCCGGTATCGCGACTCAAACAGTTGTTGAAAAACAATTAAAAAAAGAAAGTGCGGGAACAGGCCAAACAACAACTCGTCACACATTAGGTCGTGAAAAGTTTGTTGAAAAAGTTTGGGAATGGAAAAACGAATACGGAGATCGTATCTACCGTCAAATGCGCAGACTAGGTGATAGCTGTGACTGGGATCGTGCGACTTTCACATTAGATGAAGGAGTTTCTAAATCTGTTCGTAAAGTTTTCGTAAGCCTTTATAAAAAGAATGCGATCTACAAAGGTTTACGTTTAGTCAACTGGAGTGGACCTTTAGAATCGGCTATTTCAGATTTAGAAGTTGAACACAAACAAGTTAAAGGTGCATTCTACCACATCAGCTACCCAGTTGATGGAACATCGGATGTTTTAACAGTAGCTACTACTCGTCCTGAAACTATGCTTGGGGATTCTGCGCTTTGTGTGAATCCAAATGATGAACGTTACCAAAAATACATTGGTAAAACTGTGACCATTCCTTTAATCAATCGTAAGATCAAAGTTATCGCTGACACGTACGTTGATATGACAACGGGAACTGGCGTGTTAAAAGTTACTCCAGCTCATGACTTTAACGATTACAAAATCGGTAAAGCTCATGGTTTAGAAATGATTAACATCCTGACTAAAAAAGCTGAGCTTAATGAAAACGCTGGTCCTTACCAAGGATTAACAGTTGCTGATGCTCGTAAAAAAGTTGTTGAAGATTTAAAAGCGATCAATTTATTTGTTAAAGAAGAGCCTGTAGTTCATTCAGTAGGTCACTGTGAAAGAACCGGAGCGGTTGTAGAACCATTCTTATCTGAACAATGGTTTATGAAAATGGCTGACATGGCTGAACCTGCAAAACGCGTAGTTGAATCAGGTACGATTCGTTTCGAACCTGAATCTTGGTCAAAAGTTTATCTTCACTGGATGAACATCATCGAGGACTGGTGTATCTCGCGCCAATTATGGTGGGGACACCGTATTCCGGTTTGGACTTGCGACACTTGTACAAAAGTCACTGTAGCCGAAGTGGATCCTACTCAATGTGAACACTGCGGAAGCAAACACATCAAACAAGATGAAGACGTTTTAGATACATGGTTCAGTTCAGCTTTATGGCCGTTCTCAACGATGGGATGGCCTTCAGAAGAACCTCACTCAACGCAAACTCAGATGTCATTCTATCCGACAAGTTACTTAGTAACAGGTCATGATATTATTTTCTTCTGGGTAGCTCGTATGATCTTGATGGGCTTGGAATTTAAAAAAGATGTTCCATTCCGTACCGTATACATCCATGGATTAGTTCGTGATAGCCAAGGCCGTAAGATGTCCAAGTCTTTAGGTAACTCGGTAGATCCAATCGACATGATCGAAAAATACGGAGCTGATGCTTTACGTTTCAGTTTCTTAGCTCACCTCTTCAGTGGAAAAGATTTTAAATTCAACGAACAACGTTTAGAAGGTTACCGTAACTTCATGAACAAAGTTTGGAATGCGGCTCGTTTCGCTTTATCAAACTTGGCAGACTTCAAAGCTCCAGCTGAAGGCGTGAATGCATTACCGAATAAAGCCGATATGAGCGTATTCGATAAATGGATCATCACGAAACTTGGCGACGTTGAGAAAAAAGTAAACGATGCTTTAGAAGCTGAAAAGTTCTCGGAAGCAGCAACAGCTTTATATCAATTCATCTGGAATCAATTCTGTGACTGGTACATTGAATTCACTAAACCGATTATCAATGGCACAAACCAAAAAGAAAAAGAAGCGACTCAGTTAGTAATGGCTCAGGTTTTAAATCGTATCGTGCGCTTGCTTCACCCTTTCTGCCCGTTCATTACGGAAGAAATTTATTCTAAGTTACCAATCAAGAATGAAGCTTGTATCATCGACGTGTACCCAACAGTTATCACAGATAAAGCGTTCTTAAGCTTAGGTGATAAACAAATTGAAACAGAAATCGATTTAATCAAAGAAATCGTTTCGGCTACTCGTAATATCCGTGGTGAAAACCGTATTAGCCCAGCGATCAAATTGAAATTACGTATCGCAACTTCAGATAAGAAAACGATTGAAGTGTTAAAAGCCAATCAAACACCGATGTCGATTTTGGCGCGTACGGAAACGATTGAAATTGGCGATGAAGGCAACATGAATAAATGTGCCGTTGCTCAAGTGAGCGTTGATGGGCACAAAGTAAAAGTGATCATCCCACTTGAAGGCCTAGTTGATTTCAACGAAGAAGTCAGTCGTATTCAAAAAACGATCGAGAAGCTGACAAAAGACACGACGATGTTAACGAACAAATTATCAAATGAAAAATTCGTTCAAAACGCCGACGAAGACGTTGTCGCCGCTGACCGTGTTTTACTTGCAGAATCAAAAGAACAAATCATTTTATTGAAGGAAGCTTTAACTCGTTTCGTGTAAATGATGACTGACGTGAATCCCCAGGGCGTAGGAGCCAACTACAACAAGGAAGACTTTAGACAATCCCAACGTAACGGTTGGGAAGTCTTAAATGCTTTACGCCAGCGTATCAAACCAGGGATGAACGAAAAAGAAGGCCGCGATGCTTATGCGGCTGTTTTAAAAGATTTCGGAGTCGAAAAGAATTGGCATCCACCGAAAATTCGCTTCGGTCCCAATTCAACAAAGTCTTTCCGTGAATTATCTGACGAAGATTACCGTTTAAAAGAAAACGACATTTACTTCTTAGATGTAGGCCCGATCATCAATGGCTACGAAGCTGATGTGGGACAAACATTTATTCTAGGTGACAATATCAATCCCCTGCATTCAAAAATTATCGCTGATGGTGAAGAGATCTTTAAACTCACGAAAACTCAATTTCTTGAACGCGGACTGAATGGCCCGGAATTGTATACCTTTGCCGATAACGAAGCCCGTAAGCGCGGCTGGATGATCGTAGGCGAAGGGGCCAATGGGCATCGTATCGGCGACTTCCCTCATCATGTTTTCTTCAAAGGAAACTTACGTACGTTCCCAGATAAAATTGTTCCTGATTTATGGATTTTAGAAATCCAACTTCGCAGCCCAGATATGAAATTTGGGGCCTTCTTCGAAGACGTTTTGTAACTAATTCAATTATAAACGCATAACAATAGACTCTTCGAATTTCGGACTTAGCTAGTTTTAATAAGAAATATATATCCTCCAGCCAGGTCTTGAATCTTGCAAACTAGAATGTATGTCAAACTTAACGTCGCAAAAAATTAGCCAAAAAATCTATTTGATCCGTGAACAAAAAGTTATGCTCGATTTTGATCTTGCTGAGCTTTATGAGGTAAAAACAGGCGCATTAAATCGAGCAGTTCAGCGTAATAAAGTGAGATTCCCGTCAGACTTCATGTTCCAACTTACAGAAATTGAAATGAATAATTTGCGATGCCAAATTGGCATCGCAAATATGAGAAGATACTTGCCGTATGCATTTACAGAACAAGGGGTTTCGATGCTATCAAGCGTATTAAAAAGCGAAAAAGCCTCGTTAGTTAATGTTGAAATAATTAGAACCTTCGTAAAGCTAAGAGAAATTTTACTATCACACCATGACCTAGCGCAAAAGCTTAAATTATTGGAAAAAAAGTATGATGTTCAATTTAAGGCTGTCTTTGATGCCATAAAAGAGCTTATGAACCCTACACATCATTCAAATCGAAAAATTTCAATTGTGGATACTGATAATAAATAAAGCTGGGGTATTTAAACCATTATCACATCAATACGGATAAGCTCTCTATAGCTGGTTATTAGATGCAAACCACATAATTTTGCGGAGATTTAAAGACGTTTTGTAACTTTTATCTGTCAAAATTTATTACAGGCGAAATTAGCATTCTATTGAGTTATCTTCACGACTGAGCCTAACCATTTAACTCAGGAGAACCTGTGAAAAAATTAATACTGTGTCTTGTTACATTAAGTTCCCTTTCAGCCTTTGCGAACGTCGAATGTTATGTAAACAATAAAAAAGGGGAACATATAGATTTTAATGAAGCCTCTGGATACATTGATTCTGGCGAGCCCTTCGGAGTCATTCGCGTAGTAAAAGTTAAAGGTCAGCATTACTTGTCTTCAATAACAAATGGCGAAGAAACTATCTTAAGCTTCAAATCAAAACTCAGCCTAACTAAACAAACGCCGTTGGGTGTAGCAGGTGGCTTAGGAAACATCGTCTGCGATTAAGTCTTTTGTGCATATTAAAGTACGAACTCTAGGCCTCATCAAAGCACTGATGGGGCCTTTTCATTTAAAGGCTCAGGTCTTTAAATGCGTTGAGAATGGCTTTAAACGTCACTCAATGAACTTTTTGCCTGTCAGAATTATTACAGTCGAAAATGAATTTTGATTTCTGTATAACAACACTATCCAAAGGGGGATATATGAGTAAATTAAACGTATCTTTAACAATCGTATTAATGGTTTTAGTAGCAACTAACTTAGCATTGTCTGCTTAATTTCAAATGCTAATTTTGGAATCTCAAAAACACTGACAATTAGATGCAGCCGACGTCAAAGTGTTGCAGCTAATTGTCTTGTTGTTTTTAGTCATGGTGAATGATTCTAATTTACCATTGCGTTCGATCACGATCATCTCTTCCCCTCCGGGGAAATAAGCACGGCCGCCTTTTTCATGTAATAAAGTATTCGCACCGGTTTTCATTGATTCAACGTATTCATCGGTTGGATTTGTAGCTTGTTGCGGATCTAAATTTTCCATTTCAGGAATATTCTGTTCATTCAATTTATAAACTTGAAGATACTTGGTTGGATTTCCCGGATCGTCGTATCCCACTTCCACGCGAATACGTTTTAATGTTCCATCAGCGTATTGCAAATCAGTTTGCGCCCAATCATCAGTAAAGACTGTAACGTCTCCCATTGCAGGCTTAAGACTGACGATAAGATTATCAAAGGTAGGATCGACCTGATCGTAATCCGCGTTGTTTTTAATCTGAAGACACTGACTGATCGTTTTTAAATGAGCGGCGAACTGTTTATGATTTTCAACTTCTGTAGGCGGAGCTACAACAGCCGCTTCGGTCGCGTCACCAGATACAGTCGCTTGATTTACAAAGTTCTCCTGAGGAGCAGCTTCCTGCGCGTCAGGCTGACTTTGCGCCGAAGAAGCCACGGGCTTGATTTTGTCCACGCGTGAAGAATTGTCATTCCAATAAAGAATGGCCATTAGAATAATTGTACCTGCAATGACCGCGAGAAATTCCTTACGCATGAACTTAAACTTACTTCGTTAATCCGATTTCACGTAATCGCTGCATCAAGAATTCATGAGCCGTAATGTCAGGGTATTTCGCACCAGTTCCCTTACATGAAGTTAAACAACTTAAGTTAGATTCAGGATGAGGATGCATAAAGAATGGCATTGAATAACGAGACACGTTTGTTCCATCTTGCGGATTGATCACACGATGAGTTGTCGAAGGAAGAACGTCATTCGTTAAACGAGCTAACATATCCCCGACGTCAACGATCAATGTTCCAAAATCACTTTCGATATCTAACCAAGAACCATCACGATCTTTCAATTGAAGACCTGATTGAGTCGCTGCCGGTAACAACGTAATGAAGTTAATATCTTCATGGGCCGCTGCACGCACACAGCGAGGATCCACGCCATCTGGAATCGGTGGGTAATGAAGAAGTCTTAAAATTGAATTTCCTTCTTGAACCATGCTCTTGAAGAAATCACGTTTAACATCTAACGGGAAAGTTAAGGCTTCCATCATTTGGATGCCGGCTTCTTGCAATTGAGAATATAATTTTTCAAAGATCACTTCGAATTCAGGAGCCACATCGGTTGGGTAAATATTTTTAGGGTAGTATTTAGCAAAGGGATGACTATCTGGAACTTCGCGACCGACGTGCCAGAATTCTTTTAAGTCTTTTACTTCAGCACCTTTAGCATGTTCAGTTCCGAACGCTGTGTAACCGCGCTGTCCGCCGCCTTTTTCCGAAATGTAAGAACGCTTTTTAGCGTCTGGTAAGCTATAAATTTTTTCTAGTACTGTATAAGCTTGTTTCAACAAGTCAGGATCCACATCGTGGTCTTTAAGGATAATGAAGCCGTATTCTTTTAAACCTTGGTAAAGGTCATCAATGAATTTTTGTTTTTGTGCCGGCGTTCCCTTAGTATAATGAGCCAAACTAATGGTATTTACTTTACGTACTTGATTCATATTTACATCCCCCAAAATATAATCTCATCCAATAATAGTGCGGATTAAAATTATCAAATTTAGAATATAATATCAATCACGACAGCATGATTTTCTGACAAAAACTTGAATTGAACGTCACCATCATACAGCCTAAAGGCATGCTCGTTTCTATAGGGAGATTCACCTTCCTCATAGCCTTTATAAGCGATTGGACGAGGATCCTGTTGAATAATTTCAATAACAGCCTGCTTAAGTTGAGAATCATTTTTTCTTTTGATCCAATCAGTCACTTTCTGCTCGGCGATTTCGGAAAATTCTACACGGATATCTTTGTCGGTATTCAAAGACCAACCACCTGCGGCCTGTGGTTTATTTTCAAATTGAGGCAAATAAGGCTTAATATCTAGAACCGGAGTTCCTTCCACCAAGTCGCCTCCTGAGAAAATAATTCGATCGGACAATACCTCTTTGATTTCAACTAAAGATAAACCAATAGGATTGGGACGATGAGGAGAGCGCGTAGCAAAAACACCAATCGATTCTCCTCCTAAACGTGGCGGATGAACTTTAGCATGATAACGAGTGCTGGTATTTTTATGAAAAACAAAAACGATCCACATATGTGAGTAACCACTCAACCCTTGTAGGGCTTGCTCTGGTTGCCATTCTGGTAAAATCACTAATTCAGATTGAACGCTGTTAACAATTCCTGATTGACGAGGAATGCCAAATTTTTCGGGGTAACAGGATTTAATGTGACCAACGATTTTCATTTGCGTAGTGTTGTCTTGCACGGTCTTACTCATAATCAGGAAGGTACAAGATGAAATATTTTTTTGCATCTGTTTTATTTTCATTCTCATTTATAGCTCAGGACGCATTCGCTTGGGGTGGCCGCGGACACGATACCATCTGCCAATCAGCGGTTTTTTTAGTTAAAAACAAAACCCTTAAAGATTTCCTTCGCAATAAACCCAATATGATGGGTCACCTGTGCAACATACCCGACATCTACTGGAGAGGCTTATCCCCGGAGCAAACTAAAGAAGGCAATCCCACTCATTTCACTGAATCAGAAGCCTTAGGCATCCCTTTAAAAGACATGCCTTTAGATATGAAGGTCTTGATCGCCAACTACACAGGAACCGAAGATCAGCACAATCCAGGATCTAAAATCATATCCTTGCCTCACGAAATCGGAACCAACTGGTGGAGAGCCAACCAATTGTTCGAAATGTCGATCACTGAGGGTAAAAAATTAAAAGACCTAGCAGCTCCGGCGAATTCTAAAGACGAGCAAAACGACGAGCTTCCCTACAATAAACATCTTCACAATATGATCACTTATATGGGCATCATGGGGCACTTCGTAGGCGACAACGGACAACCTCTTCACACCAACGCGAATTACGATGGCTACGAAACAGGTCATGGCGGCCTTCACGCTTACTATGAAGATCTTTGCGTTTCTTACTTCGAAGAAGATCTTTCAGTGAAAATCGTCGCGAAAGCAAAAGCGATTGATAAAAATTCAAAGCTGAATTCATTCGTTAAAGAAAAAACAGTTCTCGAAAATATGCGCGCTTTAGCGGTGATTTCAAATAATGAATTGAAAGATCTTTTCAAAGTTGATCCGATCATCACGAAATCGATTCTTAAAGAAGAAAAAGGTATGAAAATCAAAACTCCAGCCGTCCGAAAACCTGCTTCGGAAGGTCAAAAAGTTTTCGCTAATTACATTGTTACCGACATGGCTAGATCTGCTCTGTTGTTAGCAAAAATGTGGGATGATATTTATGTTGAAATTGGAAAACCGGATTTCAAAGCTTACAAAAGCTATCGCTACCCTCTAACACCTGACTTTGTGATGCCGGATTATTACGAAATTAAATCGACTCCGAAGAAATAACGACTTACTTCTTCTCTAACATTCTTTTGCGATAGTAACCTTTAATAGCTCCGATTTGATTCGGAGTTAATCCTTTGACGTATGTGTGTAAAATAAAAAACCGATAAAGAATTTCTGCAGAAATCTGTCGAGCACGTGGACTGTTAATATACAAAAGCAAAAGAGCCAAACCAAATTCAGTGATTTCTACTTTACGCTCTTTTCGTTCTTTACCTGTCGGACCAACCAGATGAAAAGACTCTATTAAATTATTTTCTAAATTGTATTTAGATTCAGAAGCAAGCTCACCACGACACTTCGATATCGCACGCAACACTTTACCGTGTTCTAGACCAAATCTTTGAGACAAAACCAATGAATCTGTTACAGGTCCAAACGGTGTATCTCTTAACCACACATCTCCCATTACGTGCTTGTTTACCAAATCTTTTAATCTCGGAGGTCTATGCTCGAAAGGATCGTGTACCATTATCTACTCCATCTATAAGGTATTTAAATTACTCATGATTTTGCTCAAGCCAAATTTGGCTTGAGTAAATCTAAAGCAAAATAAAGTCCTTAGCTGAGCAGGCGCTATATAAGATTTAAGGTACTTTTAAAAACGAAACTCGGAAAGCCCCAAGAGAGATGTAACCTACTGATAAGACTAAGTATTTTACTCAAGCCAAATTTGGCTTGAGTAAAACTGTGAATTAGAACCAGTAAGTCAAACTGGTTTCCGTTAAAAATTGATTCGCATCTAACTGCTGAGTAGCCGCTGAACCAATTAGCCCCTGAAGTGTTCCATCCAGAGTTAACTTTTTAAAGTTGAACCCTAATCCTACAGCGGCTGTCGTGGTATTTAATCCTGCCGCTACATCTTCACTTTGGTAGACGCCAACAATTTGTTTAACTGAAGATCTTAATTTGATTTCATCCGTTAAAACCGATTCAAATCCTAAAGTTAGAGGCAATCTGATTTCACGATTATTGATGCTCGTAATGCGATTCTTAATTTGATCTGTTTCTAAATTCACGCGGTAAAAAATAGTTTCACTGCCGTTGAACGTTGTTTTCACCACACCCATTTTGTAATTAAGCAATTCGATGCTATTCGCTTCAGTAGCTAAAACATTACGTTTAGCTCGACTTGAACTGAGATCTAAAATGAAATGAATATCATCCATTTCGTAAACTAGCGCACCCATAAACGATTGATTAATACTTAAATGAGCGTTCGTTGCCAAATCATCAACCGAGTTAAACAATCCGATATTCGTAGAAAAAGTAAAATCATCGATACGAATTCCCAGATTCATCGTCCCCGCATGGTTACCAACCTGATTTACTTTGTCGTTTTGATTAGCGTAGAAAAAACCTAAAGAATAAGAGTTCCCATCATCACGAATAGCATAAGTTAATTCTAAAGGATTCGATGAACGATCAAAATTCGTCGTCATCACTGTATTTGTACGAAGTCGAACAGCATCGACCAAATCACTTTGTCGCCCTAACGTTAAAGCCAAAGCGTAGTGATCCGATTGATCAGGTAAAAATGTGCTCTTAATCGCCACGTAGGGACGTTTATTATAAATAGGATCAAGTGTAGCACCCGACTGAAATAAAACGAAATCAGGCAGCTCTAGAAGCTTAGTTGGGAACAAATAACCATATTCGGTATCGTTTAAATGATTAGATTGAAGTGCATTGACCCGAGCCTGAGAAGCCCAAGTGATATTTGCCGAAACCAATAGAACAAGAGTTATAAAAACTTTAATCATGGATACAAAAACTGTATCCGAAAAAAAGAAAAAGGGCCAATGTTTCCATTGACCCTTCTCACTTATAATTTCAGAAGTCTAAATTAGAAATTGTAAGTTAAACCAACAGTACCTAATAAATCAGTTCCGTTGATAGTTTGGTTACCAGCACCGTTAGTTAAAGTACCATCGATAGATACTTTGTTGAATGCTAAGCTAGCACCAGCAGCGTATTTAGTAGTATTTAAACCAGGGTTAGTTTCAGAAGAAGCTGTACCAGCAGTTTCTGTTTTTTCGTTAGATAACAATACATCTTGAGTTACAGATGCACGTAAAGTTAACCAAGAATTTGCAGTTGCTTCTAAACCGATGATTAAAGGTAAGTTTAAAGTAGAAGATTTAGTATCAGAAATTTTCTCTTTAGAAGTTAAAGTTGATAAACCAGCTCCGTAGAAGAAGTTGTTACCATCTTTTTTAACAGCATCAACAACTTTAACTGAGATTAACATTTGTTCAACGTCAGCAGTGTCAGTTCCAGCTTGAGAAGTTTTAGCACCTGAAGAAACGATGTTAGCGTGAGCTGATAAAGTTTCGCCGAAGTTCATACCACCTTTAAGGTCGATTCCCATTTTGCCTTTGTACTCAACTGCAGTAGTTTCGTATTTATCAGCTGCGATTAATTTTAAGTTTCCGTAGAACATAGAGTTGCTCACACCAACGCGAACGCCCATTGTAGATTCTTTTTCAGAAGCAACTTTGTCGTTGTAGTTAGAGTAGATAAGACCAACTGAACCAACCATGTCAGCTAAAGCCATAGAGTAAGAAACTTCTAATGGATTTTGTTGACCTTTGATAGCTGCTAAACCAGGAGCTGCAGAAGCTGCAGTTCTTAATCCGTAAACTAAAGTATCTTGGTGACCTAATACTAATCCTAATTTACCGCCGCCTAAAGACTTATATAAAGTACCTTCAGCGTTTTTGTTAGTGTTAGCTGCCGCTGGAGTAGCAACTGCAGTTAAACCTGATTCGATAGTTAAAGAATCACCTAAACCGTAAACTTGGTCTGGAGATGATTGAGCTACGTCGATTAAGTGTGGAGAGTTACCTAAAGCTGTTACACGAGCACGTGTAGCAAACGCAGATACAGAAGAAAGAACGATTGCGATTGTTAATAAATTTTTCATTTGTTTAATTCCTTTATATTTATTTATTCAAAAAACACTATGTAAAGATACTTGTTCTAATTAGAACAAGTATGTCAATCCAACTTGACCCAATAAAACGTTACCGTTTAATTGTTGAGTCGCAGCACCGCCAGTTAAACCCTGTAATGAACCATCAAGAGTTAACTTGTTGAATTTTAAACCAGCACCAACTGCAGCAACAGTTGAATTTAGACCTGGATCAGTTTCAGCAGCTGTTGTTCCAGCAACTTCAGCTTTAGAGCTGTTGATAAGAACGCGTTGAGAGATCGAACCACGTAATGTTAACCAAGAAGCTGCATCAGCTTCGAAACCAACAAGTACTGGTAAAGCTAATGAATTTTGTTTTACATCTGTAGATCCACCTAAAGTGAATTTTCTAGCATCTTGAGCTAAAGTAGCACCGTAGAATAAGTTTCCACCTTCAGTTTTGTGAGATTTAACAGCTGCTAATGCAATCGCTGTGTAATCTAACTTAGCTGTTTCAGTTCCAGCTTTTTCAACTTTGAAACCAGCAGTTTCGAAGTTAGCATTGAAGTACCAGTCTTCCATTTTGTAACCAACACCAGCTGAGTAACCAGAAGTTCCAGAGAATTTCTCAGTTCCGTTTTCATAAGTATTGCCTAAACCGATACCAGCTTTAGCATCCCAAGCGTCATTACGAGCACCTAAACGAATACCAGAAGAAGATTCTTTTTCAGAAGCAACTTTATCATTATAATTAGAGTAAACTAAAGTTCCTGCAACAGCCCAGTCATCAATTTTAGTTCCGTAGTGAATGTTCACTGGATTTTGTTGACCTTTAACAGTTGTTAAACCAAGACCCGCTGCTGGAGCACCGAATTGAGAAGTTAAGAAAGCTTGTGAACCGGCGAAACGTAAACCTGGAGTCGCTGCACCTGTAGAGAATGCAGAAGCGTTTTTAGATTGGTAACCTAAAGTTAAACCGAATTTTGCATTTCCGTATGAACGAGTAATAGTTCCTTCAGTGTTAGATTGGAAAGTTGTTGTAGCAGTAGTACCTGACTCGATGTTTGCATAATCACCGATGAACATCATGTCAGCCGGGTTAGTCATAACAGTTTGAGTGTCGATAAGCTGAACAGCATTTCCTAATGCGTTCATACGTGCTCTTGATGCGAATGCATTTACCGAAGCTAATGCGATTGCGATCACTAATAATTGTCTCATGTGTATCCCTTTCGTTAATCGTTAAAGTTAAAACTTTAAACTTATTTTTTAAAATACATTTGGTTAACCGTATGAATTAATCGTAATAAGCTCTTAGTCCGTACGCAACTTCAAAAAAAACGTGTTCGATTTGATTATGCAACTTTCGATGATTACTTTTTAGGATATTGTGTTTTTCACACATCCTTTTTTTTGAAAAAAAATTTTTACTTTTTTATTCCGTTTTTTTTCAAAATAAATTTTTAGTTTCCTTGATCAGCGCGGGTTTCCCCTCGAGAATTCAAAAAAAAGATTTTTAATTTCTGATTCCAATATTTTTCTTTTTTCTCCAAAAAAGCCCCGCATAACCATTCGTCCAGATATTTATAACGCGATCGCTAAATTCGGTTAAATCGCACCGAGTTATACCTAGACCTTTGTCGTGATTGGTCATTGATTTGTCGTTTAAATCGATCCTAAGTGTGACATAATCAAAAAAGAAATCTCAACAAAGGATACTCAACTGAGCAAAAATCAGGGCCGAAACAACAAACAGAGCCGCAACAAGAATTTCAAAAGCCACTCGTCTTCAAATCATTCTCACAAAAATAGTAAAAAGACTCTAGACGGTGTAATCAAAAGACATCCCGATGGATTCGGATTCTTTATTCCCGACAATCCAGAACACGCTGATGTATTTATTCCCGCAAGTAGTATGCAAGGGGCAATGACGAACGACAAAGTAACGATCATGGCCGAAGAAGAACGCGACGGAAGATTCAAAGGCGACATTATACGTATTAATGATCGAGCTCAGAAAAAAATCGCAGGCCGCTTCCTTATATTAAAAGACAAACACGACAAGCCCTACGGTATCATTAAAGATGAAGGCAAAGGATGGGGCGCCGATCTTCGTATTAAAATGGAAGATTCCCTGAACGCTGAAGACGGAGAACTGGTTTCAGCAGAAATCACTTCGTACCCTGAGGCTTCAGAACAAGATTCTCGTGATTCACGCGTAGATAAAAAGTTATTCACTGGCAAGATCGTCGAAGTGATCGGAGACGCCGATAGCGCATTAAATGATATCAAACGTGTTATCATCAATCAGAACATTCCTGATGTTTTCTCTAAAGAAACACTTGAAGAAGCCAAGAAGTTTTCCAACAATCCCACAGAAGCAGACTTCAAAGGTCGTAAAGACCTTCGCGGCATCAACATCATTACTATAGATGGAGCTACGGCCAAAGACTTCGATGATGCGGTCCATGTTGAAATGAAATCAAACGGCTTCCACTTATATGTAGCGATTGCCGATGTCAGCCACTACGTCAAACCAGAAACAGCTATGGATAAAGATGCTTATGAGCGCGGAACTTCGGTTTATTTCCCGAATTTCGTAGTTCCGATGTTACCCGAAGCTTTATCGAATGGTCTTTGTTCTTTAAATCCTCACGTTCCCCGCTTAGCTTTAGTTGCTGAAATGAGCTTCGACTTTGAAGGCACGATGATGAACTCAAACTTCTTCGAAGCGGTGATCGAAAGTAAAGCGCGTGTCACTTACGGTGAAGCGCAAGAAATCGTCGATGGAAAAGAGATCGAAAAGTTTAATCATGTTAAAGAAAATATCCTTCGCTGTGCCGATCTAGCTAAAGTATTAATGGCTCGTCGCTTTAGAGATGGTTCATTAGATCTTGAAGTTCCGGAAACAGAGTTAGTGATTGATGGAACGGGCGAACCAGTCGACGTGATTAAATCAGAGCGTTTATTTGCACACAGATTAATTGAAGAGCTCATGTTAGCAGCCAATGTGGCCGTAGCAAAATACTTAGGTGGAAAAGAAATTCCATCTATGTATCGTATTCATGAGCCACCAGATCCAATGAAAATCAGTTTACTTCAAAAGTTCATAGGACAATTAGGCTCGAAAGCTAAATTCTCTGGAGAAAAACTTCAAAAGCAATTAACGAAAGCTTTGCAAGAATTCCACGGAAAACCGCAAGCTAGCATTATCCATATCTTAACGTTACGCTCAATGAGCCAAGCTAAGTATACTATAGATAATATGGGTCACTTCGGTTTAGGTTTTGATTTCTATACTCACTTCACTTCTCCGATTCGTCGTTACCCCGATTTAATTGTTCATCGTTTGATTAAAAGTCAGATAGGCGTTCCGGGATACCGCATTTCTGCCGCTGATGATTTACAAACAGCTGGTACATGGTTATCAGCCTGCGAGCAAAGATCAGCAAAATCAGAAAGACAAATTCAAGCCATCAAAAAAGCCCGCTTCATGAAAAAGATGGAAGGCCAAACTTTCGAAGGCATGATCAGCTCAATTACTAAATTTGGATTATTCGTTCTCCTTAAACAATATAATGTCGACGGATTAGTCCGCTTAGAAGATTTAGGTACAAATAATAGCTGGGTTTACGATGAAGAAAACTTACGCTTAGTTTCTAAGAAAAGTGGTTACGCTTATAACATCGGTGATAATTTAAAAGTAACAGTGAGCATGGTCGATATCGAACAAGGTCAAATCAACTTTGTTCCTGAAGGCACTGTAGCTAAAACTTTTGATAAAAATCATAAGCACGAAAAAGCTGAAATTAAAACAAATCGTAAATTTGAAGATAAGAAACTTGAAATCTTTGGTCGCAAAGGAACTGGTAGTCATTATAAAGATAAAGACAAACCAAAAGATAAGCGCATGGATGGTTTCAAACCAATGGAAAAGAAATCATCTTCATCTTCTGATACGATTAAAAAATCATTACGTTTAAGAACGATTGAGAAAAACGCCGAATTAAATAAACCGGAAGTTGTGAACGACTACGAGATTAAACCTCGTTATAGTTCTTTATCGGATTATTTAGATAAAAACAAAATGAAGCATACGGAAACATCTTATGACAAAAAGCCAAACTACAAAACAAATGAAAAGTCCTCTCTTAAGTCCTTTAAAGGTGGGGAAGACTCTCAAAAACGTGGGAAGACTTCGGGTCATTCTGGCGGTTCTGGCAAAACACGGTCTAAGCAATCTGGTCGAAAGAATAAATCTCGGTAATTTCTTAAGTTCTTCGAACAACGATTCCGAGAAAGAACATCTTTCTGTTCCAACCCGTTTACGCATGAGTTTCGAAGAGCTGGGCCCAACGTTTGTTAAGTTCGGCCAGCTACTTGCGACTCGTCCCGATTTAGTTCCACAAGATTTTATCGACGAGATGTCGATTCTTCATGATCAAGTTCAGCCTTTACCTTTTAATACGATCTCGGAAGTAATCTCAGCAGAACTTGGCAGTGATTGGCAAAAACATTTCAAATCTATTTCAGAAAATGTTTTAGGCTCAGCCAGCATCGCTCAAGTTCACTTAGCTGAACTTCAAAATGGTTCAAAAGTTGTTCTTAAAGTTCAACGCCCTGGCATTCTTGATAAAATCAACGACGACTTAAGCGTTCTTTATTTCATCGCTGAGCTTATAGAAAAATATATTCCAGAAGCACGTCCCTTCAATCCGATTGGAATGGTCGATGAATATTTCAAAACGCTTCAACTCGAAACAAACTTTATCGTTGAAGCCAACAACTTACGTCGTTTCAAAGAAAACTTTAAAGATAACCTGAACGTCATTATTCCTGAAGTGCATTTCCCTTTAACCACGGAACGTGTGTTAACCATGCAAGCTATCGAGGGAAAGCCGCTGAGCCAAATGCATGATCTAGCCGAAATTTCAGAGAAGCATAACTCGAGCCCTGCTAAAATTATTGAAATTGGTTTAAAAGCTTACATGAAAATGGTGTTTGTCGACGGATTTTTCCATGGCGATCTCCACCCAGGTAATTTCTTTATTCTTCCGAATAATAAAATTGGTTTAGTTGATTTCGGAGTTGTAGGACGTTTAAATTTTAAAACACAGACGGCTATCGTTAATATGCTTATGGCACTCTCAAAAGAAGATTATCTTCGACTAGCCTACGAATACGTAGATCTAGCCCCATATAGCGATAAAGTGAATGTAGATCTATTCGCTAAAGAACTACAGGCTATCATTGCACCTTATTTTGGTTTAACTCTAAGAAATATTAACGTTGGTAAAATTTTATTATCTTCTTCTAGCGTTGCTGCACGACACGGATTAAGCGTTCCAACAGAGTTAATGTTATTCTTTAAATCCATCATCTCGATTGAGTCATTAGGACAAAAGATTTCAAAAGATTTTGATTTCTTAACTTTCACTTTAACTCAAGTTGAAGATGTAGCTGAAAACTTCTTCCAACCAGTTAAGATGGCGAACGAAGCTAGCCTCATCTTCCGCGAATCAAGAAACTTTGTCACAGCTCTCCCTCGTCAATTAAACTTGATGATGAGAAAAGTGAATTCACCAGATTATCACTCGAAAGTGCACTTAGAAGACTTCCGCGAGTTTAAAAATACTTTCCTTCAATCTTTTACCTTATTATTCTTAGGTATCGTGATTGCTGCTTTACTTATTTCAAGCACTTTACTGTATGCACAACCTACACAATGGATTGTTGCAGGAATGCCTGGATTGAGTTTTATAGGATATGTTTTATCTGCTATACTTGGAGTTTATGCCGCGTACAGCTTGTGGAGCAAATAAGGTACGCCGTTCTTTTTCCGTCAATATACGCGTTTTCACATCACATGTTTCAAATAAAAAAAACGACTATGCTCGATAGTCGGTTTTCCACATTCATAACGTATATATCCGCGGAAAAAGAACGGCGTACCTTAGACTTAGAAATTAAATTGTGCCCCTACTTTATAAAGCGCGCCTTGTGTGTAGTAACTGTACGAAGCTTCGTAGTCTTTATTTTCTAAGTTATCAACACGAGCAAACACACTCGCCACTTCTGACAAACGGTAATTTCCAAACAAATTAATTAACGTGTAATCCGATGTCATCACATACAATGTCGTCCCCGCACGATCACGCTTTTCACCAGTGTGAACAAATTCTGCTCCCACGTTTAAATCCTGTGTTACGTCAGATGAAACTTTCAAGCTGGTCGTACGAAGCGCACGACGAGACAACCACACATCTTTAGCAAGATCACGTGGCTCTTGATAACCTAAGCCCAATGACAATCTTAATGATCCTTCAAAGAAGTTGGCACTCGTTTGAGATTCCACTCCGACAGTTCTCGTTTTTGCTACGTTAGCAAATTTCATTAATGAAGGTGAATATTCGATCAAGTTATCAAACTGAGTATCGAAATAAGTTAACGATGTATAAAGTTGATCACTGAATTGATGCTCTAATGTCACACTAAAATCTTTTGAGTTCTCGGGTTTTAAATTCGGGTCCCCGTAACTTGTATAGAGCTGAAATAAAGATGGAGTTCTAAAACCTGTTGAGTATTGAACCTTAACCATCTTATTCCAAACCAATCCAACATGATAAGAACTAGCTAACGAACGACCTTTTGTATTTTCTTGTCTTACACCATACTCAAATAAAAAGTCTTGAGGTAAAAGAAAATCTGATTTTAAATACAATCCTTCGTACTGATTTTTATATTCTTCTACCGTCACGCCACCGTCTACTGATGATGATAGGCCTTCTTCTGAATACTGTACGCCCGCAACTAAATTAACAGTATCTGTTTTCAATAAATTAACATCCACACGCGCATTAGTTAATACGCCTTCATAATCGTAATCTGTGGCTGTCGTTCCGGTATTTGCAGCGGATTGGTCAAAGTTACGATTCGCTTTTTGATGAGTCACCGAAAAACTGAATAGATCCGTTTTTCTGAGAATCCATGTTCCACCTAACATTTCCGTATTGGCACGGAAGTCATTCGTATCAAGTGGTTTATACGTCGAAGGATTCGAGTTTGTAATTTGATTGAAATCTTTTGAGTAATTCAGTTTAAAGATATTTTCGATATTACCCTTAATAAGCAAACCTAAGTCAGCCGTCCCTGTTTGTTGAGGATATAATTGATCAGATCCCAATACGGGAGAAGGGTTTTTAGCATTTAAGCCGTAAGCACTTGCCGTAAACACAGTGTTATCCGATGTATTATGAAGTGTATCTACTGATAACGACTGCTTACCTGAATTATATTTTCCAGAAGCTGCATCTACAATCACTGCACTTCCGTTTTTATTATCTTCAGAGAAAGTTTCAATTTTGATCACACCAGATAGCGCCTGTCCTCCGTAAATAACTGACTGACTGCCTTTAAGCACTTCGATGCGTTTGATTTTAGATAAGTTTACACCAAACAAATTAATTGTTCTTTGAATTGTAGACGCATCGTAAGTTGGAACACCATCGACCAGGATCAGGACGTGACTTGAATCACCGCCGCGAATGTAAACTGAATTGGGTTGCATATTCGTTGTCGAAATTGAAATATTGGCTTTAGTCGCAAGTAACGTTGGAAGGTTATTTGCACGCGACTTTTGAATTTCATCTTGTTCGATGACAATTTTATCTGTCGAGTTAAAATTTTGGTCCGCGACATCTAAGTTCAAAGTTTTAGCCGCGTGAGCTGTTGAGATAAAAAGTGAAATGATAACTGATGAGATAAAAATATTTTTCATCCCATAATTAACATTTAGTTTAAAATAAAAGACAAGTAGAAATTCAAAGTTGAAGCGAAACTAACCTAATTGAAAATGAAATAGGAAAGCTAAGCTACTTCTTTATTTTCTTTTAAGTCAGTAAAAACAGGACGAGCTGAAGTTATAACAATAAGCCCTAAAATAATGTTTTTCATAATGTAATTATCCTTTCAATTTGTTTTTCTTAGCTGAATATTAAACTGCCCGACTGGATGCTTCTCATCTGCGCGATTCTTAAAATCAACAATCAACTTATCCTGTTCCGACAGCTCGAGCGCTTGCAAAATTTGATCGACGGCATTCAACGGATCATGCTTAAAATACATTTGAGTAATGACATCTTCGAAACCTTCTCGAGTGATTTTAAAATGAATATGCGCCGGACGATTCCAGCCTTCTTCAGCAGGATAAGATCCCGGAATAATAGTACGAAAACGGTAAAAACCATTCACGTCTGCGATGGCTTTTCCCCAATACTGAAAATGCGGATCGAGAGGGGCTGGATTAGGGTCATCGGCATGTTTATATCTACCCGAAGCACAGGCTTGCCAAATTTCAACCAAAGCCCCCGGAACAACTTGATAGGATTGATCGAGAACCAAACCTTCAATAACAACGACGTCGCCGATAGCTTTTTCTGACTGCCCTTCTAAGAAGACCAAGTCAGCATCAACATTTATTTTATCCACCGGTAGGTGATCAGAAGGATAAAATGGACCTGCAGTTTGTCGGGGAGTTACTCCAGGCCCGAGAACAGAAACCAGCGACGCAGTTGAGAAAATATTTTCGTTTTCTAAATCAGTTGTAAACATTTAGATGATCCTTATGGAAACAATTTTTCCTACAATAAGATTTACTTGCATTTTTATGATGTGTAAAATATGATAACGATTATACTTTATATAGGTGATTGCTTATGAAATACAGAATATCAGATATCCTTAACTTCGTAGAAACTAGTTCGTGCTCGACGATCATTCAAGCCGCGAGCAAACTTGAAATCAGTCAACCCGCTTTATCTGAAAGTTTAAAACGTTTAGAATCAGATTTAGGTTTAGTTCTCTTCTACCGCTCTCGCTCTGGCATTCAGCTGACTCCCAGTGGAAAAAACTTTTTAGACAAAGCTCACACAGCCGTTCAAGCTTTAAATGACTTAGAATACAAAACAGATGTCGAAGCTGTTTTCTCAAATCGTACGATTCGCATTGGTTGTCACTCAACGGTAGCACAGTATTGCATTCCACAAACGATTAGTTACCTAAAAGATAATGCTCCTGATTACAAAATTGATTTGAAACATGATTTATCTCGTAACATTCAAGCGGATATTCAAAAAGGTCTGATTGATATCGGAATCGTGATCAACCCGACCGAAGTTCCAGACATTGTTATCCAAAAGTTGGCAACGGACACTGTTCAAATTTGGTCAGCTAAAGGCAACGAAGAACTGGATACAGTCATTTGTAATCTCAACTTATTCCAAACACAGTCCATTCTTAAAAAATGGAAAAACAAACCAAAAAGAATTATCTCAACTGACAGCTTAGAATTGATCTCAAGATTAGCGAATGAAAAAATTGGCTACGGGATTATGCCAGCACGAGCGGTAGAACTTTACGGCCACGCTTTAAAAGCTCAAACTAGCTTGCCATCATACAAAGATGATATCTGTGTCGTATACCGACCTGAATTTGGAAAAATCGCCGCCGAAAAAATGACAATCGAGGCGATCAAAAAATCTTTTAATTAAACGCGTGTCTTAATGATCTCTTCCACAACAGCAGGATCAGCTAAAGTCGAAGTGTCACCTAAACTTGATAATTCATTTTCAGCGATCTTACGTAAAATACGTCGCATGATTTTACCTGAGCGCGTTTTTGGAAGCCCACTCACCCAGTGAATTTTATCTAAAGAGGCAATCGGCCCGATGATTTGTCGAACAGCCGCATTGATTTCTTTTTTCAATTCATCTGATGCTTTAAATTCATTTCGCAAAGTGATGTAAGCGTATACGCCTTGCCCTTTGATATCATGCGGATAACCAACCACCGCGGATTCAGCTACTGCCGGATGGGTGATGATCGCCGATTCTATTTCTGCCGTTCCCAATCTGTGACCAGAAACATTAATCACGTCATCCACACGTCCCGTGATCCAATAATCACCGTCTCCATCACGACGACAGCCATCGCCAGTGAAATAATAGCCTTTGTATGTTGAGAAATAAGTTTGTTCGAAACGATCATGATCCTTGTACACCGTACGCATTTGACCGGGCCAAGAATTTTTAATCGCGAGCATCCCGTCCACAGCCCCCTCAAGCACCTTGCCTTCGGGAGTTAAGATTTCTAATTCAATTCCAGGAAGTGGCTTGGTCGCCGATCCTGGTTTTAATTTTGTTTCACCAGGAATAGCCGAAATCAAAATGCCACCTGTTTCCGTTTGCCACCACGTATCCACCACAGGACACTGACCGTGACCCACATTATCTGAATACCACAACCAAGCTTCCGGATTAATGGGTTCACCCACACTTCCTAAAACTTTCAAACTTTTTCTTGAAGTGGTTTTTAAATAATCTAAACCTTCTTTCATCAAAGCTCGAATCGCAGTTGGAGCTGTATAGAAAATATTAACTTTATGTTTATCAATCACTTCCCAGAAACGAGAAGGCGTTGGATAATTCGGAACACCTTCAAACATCAATGAAGTGGCCCCGTTTGCTAACGGCCCGTAGACAATATAGCTGTGACCCGTCACCCACCCTACATCGGCCGTACACCAATAAATATCACCTGGTTTATAATTAAAAACTTTTTCATGCGTGTAACTAGCAAAAGCTAAATACCCACCCGTCGTATGCAACACACCTTTAGGTTTTCCCGTTGATCCTGAAGTGTAAAGAATAAATAACGGATCTTCGGCATCCATTTCAACAGGCTCGCACCATTCTTCAACTGTTTTCAGTTCTTCTTTATAAACTAAATCTTTTTCTGTCTTCGTCCACGCATTTAATGTGCGATCAATCACTAAAACTTTTTTAACAGAAGGAGCTTTCTTCAAAGCCTCATCCACATTCTTTTTTAACGGCACAGCTTTGCCTGCACGTAACCCTTCGTTGGCTGTAATCACGAAGACTGATTCACAATCATTAATACGATCTGCAATCGAATCGGCCGAGAATCCACCAAAAACCACGCAATGAATGGCTCCGATACGCGCACAGGCCAACATCGCATAAGTCGCTTCAGGAATCATCGGCATATAAATGATCACTCGATCACCTTTTTTTACATTATGCTTCTTAAGGATGTTCGCCATCTTACAAACGTTATTTAAAAGTTCTTTATAGGAAATTTTCATAGACGTTTCATGAAGATTATCAGGCTCAAAAATAAGAGCTGTGCGATCTGGATTTTTTTTAGCATGTCGATCAACACAATTGACTGAGGCATTTAATTTTCCACCGATATACCATTCAATGTTCACTGGTGATGTGAAAGAAATATTTTTTAATTTCGTCCATGGTTTCATCCAATCAAGACGCTTTGAAATTTCAATCCAATGATTATCGTGAGTATTACTAACTGACATAAAACCTCCGGGAATAATTTATTCTCGGTTCGGCCCAGGCAGGGGGTCAAGACTTTAACAGGTCGCTAACAATATTTGTCAGCCGCAAAAAATAAATGCTTCAAAAAGCATATGTTGTTTTAAAACGATCCAGGTTTTTGCATTTAACGAATTTGGTAGATTTTTATTATACAAAAGGAGCTTTTATGCGTTCACCACTTTGGAAAGTATCATTATTAACATTATTAGCCATCCCTACTCTTGCGTTAGCTCAACACGCACATGATGATGACGCCGAGGCAGAGATTTTCTTAAAAGCCCGCCAAGAGCAAAATGAATATTTTAGACAACGCGAAGAAGCGATTAAAAATGGTATGCCCGTAGATATCGCTGGCGGTATTGAAAAGTATATTTCAGGGATTTCCAAAGCTCCACCTCCTCATACAGTAGCTCTCACTTTTGATGATGGTCCGAGCGAAAATTTAACTCCGCAAACATTAGATATTCTTAAAAAATACAATATTAAAGCGACTTTCTTCATGTTAAGCCGACACGCGGAAGCCAATCCTGCTATCGTTGAACGTGCGATTAGCGAAGGCCATATCATTTCGAATCACTCAGCGACTCACCCTAATTTTCATGAACTTAATGTCGAAGAACAAACCAAACAAATTGATAAATCAGATAGCGTGATCGCTGCTCGCACAGGGTCTTTAAAACTTTTCCGTTACCCTTACGGAAACTCAACTCAAGTATCAAATGATTTGATCCGCGCAGCTCACTACACAGGAATCGTTGGATGGCACATTGATACATGTGACTGGGCTTACGCTTCGAAATACTACGCAGATAACGGACGCATCTCACCTAAACAAGCTGCAACTTGCGCGGTTAAAGAAGTGAATGTTTCAAACTACGCCGGTCACGTGGTTTCAGAGGTAAAAAGACGTGATGGAGGCATTATCTTAATGCATGACGTTCACGACAATACTGTGAATTCACTGGAAAAAATCATCACAGATTTATTAGAAGAAAAATTTATCTTCTCAAACCTTGATAACCCGGTGTTTGCTGAGTACTTCAGACTATAATATCTATGAAATTAAACTTTGACCTTCCTTACTTAAAAAAACTTCAGGTAGCTATGCTGCCTGTCGTTTTTTCTATTTTGGCCTGTCAACCCGCTCAGAAAGCGGAGCAGCTCAAATTCCAAAATAACGAAGGTGATAAAATTTTCGGTGGTCAACTGGTCGCAGAAAAAGAATTGATTTCTCGTCACGTCGTAGCAATCAAAATTAACGATCCCCACGGACAAAATCAGTTTTGTTCAGGCATTATTCTATCTCAGACCACGATCCTCACTGCGGGGCACTGTGCCGTTTTCCCCGCTGAACAGCTAGAAATTATCTTCGATCAAGATCTAGAAAATACAAAGACTGAAAGTATCCGCACCTCAATCTCACGTATAGATCTTAACCCCCAGTATTTAGCGCGACGACAAGAAATCATGAATAAAAAACTCTGGGACGAAGTGAATCAATTTGATGCAGCCATTTTACATCTAGAAAAGCCTATCAAATCTCCTTTCAAACCCATCAAGTGGAACTTCAATAAAGTGCGCAGCGATGAACCCACAAGCCTCAAGCTCGCAGGTTTCGGTGCTGAATACTTTGATCAAATGACCGGAGAACAAAAAGGCTTAAAACAACTTAAAAGCGTCGAGGTTGAAACAAAAACCTCTCAGCAAGAGAACATTATCTACTTCGATCAGACTCAAGGAAAAGGCAGCTGCCTAGGTGATTCCGGCGGACCGTCTTATTTTGAAAAGAAAAACCGTATTTACTTCGTAGGTCTTTTGGCTTCTGTGAGAAACAAAGGAAGCGCTGAAACCTGTTTTGGTGAAAGCCGTTCGATTCGTCTCTCATTTCTGTACGATTGGCTCTATCAAATCCACCAAAACAACCCCTAAGTACCTGCATTTTTTGTCATTTTAGACAGAGGTGTTAGAATCCTAACACCTGAGAATAATTATAGAGCTTATAAGCAGGGTCCAAAGATTGAATATTGTAAGAGTCAGGAGACTTTTATGAAAAACATATTCAATAAAGCAATTCTATTTACGTCGTTACTTTCTATGGCTGTTTTATCAAGCTGTGGTCAAAACGGCAGTAGCAATGTAAATTCAGGTGTGAACACTCAAGCCTGTGCCGCAGGTTACTACTACCAAGGTAATCAATGTTACCCGATCAATGGTGGTGGACCTGGAACAATGCCTCAATACAATTACTCAAATGGCTTCTACGCTGACAACTACTCAGGTACGAGCTTACTACGTGTTACTAACGGCGCAAGAATGAAACAATTCTTCAAGTTTGGTATGGGCGTGTGTGATCGCGCAGCGACGAACTGGGGACAAGCCAACTGTGACGCTTATGTTGGTGGATACATGGATATCATCATCCAATTCCCGAACTCAACAAACAGCTCAATGCTTGCAACTTTCATTGCTCGTCCAAAATATAATCCCTACGGAAATTACTCGGCGCAATTACCTTCTGGCTGGGGATTATTAGGAATCGCTTTAGGTGGTTTAACTGGAGTTTATATCCCAGATCCTAAATCATATACAGGCGCTTACAGAAATCCGCTTCAATTAGAAATGGCTGTTTCAGCTATCAATAATTCAGCTGGTTTTGAAGCTCGTGGTTACGGCGACTACTGGACAGGCGCTAATACAACTTTATTAGCGATCCAAGTTCCAAACGGTAAAGTTCAAGATAACCAAATCAACTTTAACTTCAATGTTGGTGGTCAAACTGCGGCCAATGGTACAATGACTAAATGCCGCACTTACAATTGCGGTTTATAAAAAAGTAATCTATTCTTCTCTCCATGACGAAAAGAGAAATTAAATGCCCGCAGTGCGGGCATTTAACATTTTATAGCTTAGATAATCCCTTCCGCCCTTTCTGTAGTGAACGCTGCCGCCTGATCGATTTAGGTGCTTGGGCTTCGGAAGCTTATAAAGTTTCCCACACCAATAATGACAAAGATCACGACGATATAGATGAGGATGAATCTCTTACACAATCTAACCCTGCAGAGACCGACGAAGACGCCGATTAAGACAAATACTTGTCTTTCAAAATCAGAAGAGTAAGATCTACTGATACGAGGTTAGACAGTCATGTTCATCACAAAAGTTAGAAAATTTCTAATTGGCAATCCTTTGCATAATTCTCAACACAGTCATGAGCTTTTGCCGAAATGGAAAGCCCTCGCTTTACTTTCAGCCGATGCTTTATCTTCCATTGCTTATGCAACAGAAGAAATTATAATTCCACTGACATTAACTGGAATCGCGTTCGCAACTTCTTGGTCACTACCAATTGCGCTAGCTATTTTAACTTTAATGTCTATCGTTGCCCTATCTTACAGCCAAACGATCAAAGCCTATCCAAACGGTGGAGGAGCATACATAGTCGCTAAAGAAAATCTTGGCGTTGGAGCAGGGCTTGTTGCCGGAGCTGCTTTACTTATTGATTACATCTTAACTGTAGCCGTTTCCGTTTCTGCTGGAGTTGAAAATTTAATTTCGGCTTTCCCACAATTAGCTAGCCTTCAAGTCTTTACTTGCGTTTGGGTTATTCTATTACTCATGGTACTGAGCCTCCGAGGCACAAAAGACTCCGCAACTATTTTTGCTTTCCCAACCTATTTTTTTATTTTATCAATGATGACCTTAATTATAGTAGGCATCTTCAAAGGACCATCTGATACAAACATTCACCCTCACGAAGTCCTTTTAAGCAATCTACCCGAACTCAGTATGATTATGATTTTGCGAGCATTTTCGTCTGGATGTACCGCTTTAACTGGTATCGAAGCTATCTCAAATGGAATTCCGCTATTTAAACATCCTCAGACAAAGAATGCGAGTCGTACTTTGCTTCTAATGGTCGCCTTATTAGGAACCATGTTCGCTGGAATAACATATCTCGTTAACTCTCTTAACATCGAACATGCTGCAGGTGTAACTCTTATCTCAAGCTTAAGTAAGGCTATTTTCGGAACAGGTATTGGATTCTACATTGTTCAGTTTTCAGTATTTATAATTCTATTTATGGCTGCATCGACAGCTTACGCTGACTTTCCACGACTGGCGTCACTCCTTGCTAAAGATCGCTATGCCCCTCGGCAGCTTGCTAGCATTGGAGATCGTTTAGTTTTCTCTAATGGAATTATCGGATTATCAATCGGAGCAATTGCTTTAGTGATTATTTTTGGCGGACATACTCATTCGCTTATTCCACTTTATGCGGTAGGAGTATTTTTATCTTTTACACTTTCACAATCCGGCATGGTTGTTCACCACTGGAAATACCGTGAAAAAAAGTGGCTCCCCTCTTTAATTCTCAATGGCACAGGTGCTCTCATCACAGCATCTGTTCTTATAATTATCGCGTCCTTCAAATTTACTCACGGAGCTTGGCTCATACTTGTCACAATACCTATTATTGTATATGCCTTCCACCGCACCCACGTCCATTACATCATGTTTGCGCGTGAACTCTCTCAATCACACTACGACATCCGAACATGCGAGAAAATGCACGATCACGTCGTCATCATTCCGATCTCAGGTCTTCACAAAGGCGTGATGAAATCGATCAGCTACGGCATGAGTATCAGTAACGATCTTCGTGTTTGTTTTGTAAAAACAGATGAAGAAGCGGCTTTACGTCTTCAAGCTCAGTGGGACGAAAAATTCCCGGATTTAAAACTTCACACGCTAGAATCCCCATACAGATCTATTTCTGAGCCGATTATTGATTTCATTAATTTAGTCGCCAAAGAACACCCGACCGAAATGACCACGGTTATTTTCCCGGAATTTGTGACTGCCAAATGGTATCACCAACTCTTACATAACCAAACAGCTTGGACGATCAAGATGGCTCTTCTTTACAAGCGAAACATCGTTGTTTCCAGCGTGAAATATCATTTAACGAGTACTTAATTAATCATCCGATGACAAAATAGAACCACGGAGCGTCAAGCCAGTCTTGACGTTCGTCCGATTATGCTTTCTGATGAACACATCACGGAAGATTGAGCAACAACAACACGGACGTAAACACAACCGCATCTCATTAAGGAGACACACCATGAACAAGGCACAATTAATCGAAAAAATGGCTACTGAAACTAAAATGTCTAAAGCACAATGTGAAACTATCGTTGATTGCTTCATCACTAACGTTAAAAAAACTGTTAAAAAAGGTGATGATGTTAAATTAGTAGGTTTCGGAACTTTCACTAAAGCTAAACGTAAAGCACGCGTTGGTCGTAACCCACAAACTGGTAAAGCGATCAAAATCCCAGCTGCATGGGCTCCAAAATTCCGCGCTGGCGCTGAATTCAAAGCTTTAGTTAAATAGTTTTTATTATTTAATTAATTCGAAAAAGGCTTACTTGAAAAAGTAAGCCTTTTTTTTATGAATTTTGGTAGGCCGTTACTTTTTGAGATGCACCGTTACGCAAAAAGTAACGGCCTACACTTAGAACGTGTTTTCTTTTTCTTAGAAACTCTGATTAAATATCCAGATGAACAACATGAAAAAAATTGGTGTGTATACAAGTGGTGGCGATGCTCCGGGAATGAACGCAGCAATCCGCGCCGTAGTTAGAATGGCCGTTTCAAATAATATCGAAACGATCGGTATCCACCAAGGTTACGTCGGCATGATCGAAAACAAAATGTCGGAACTTCACATGCGTGATATGGCCAACATCATTCAACGTGGTGGAACCATTCTTAAAACCGGAAGATCTTTAGAATTTATGAAACCGGAATTCCGCGCACAGGCCGCGCAAAATTTAAAAAATGCAAAAATTGATGGGTTAGTTTGTATCGGCGGAGACGGCTCTTTCAAAGGCGCTCAAGCTCTTCATGCCGAACACAATATTCCGGTGATTGGAATTCCTGGAACAATTGATAACGATATTTTTGGAACAGACGATACCATTGGTTTCGATACAGCAATTAACACAGCACTAGATGCCATCGATAAAATTCGCGATACAGCAGACAGTCACGATCGTATTTTTATCGTTGAGGTTATGGGGCGAAATTCCGGATTCATCGCATCACACGTGGGTCTGGCTGGAGGAGCAGAAGAAATTCTAACTCCGGATAATGTTGTTACAGTAAATAAAATTGTTGATCGCTTAAAAGAGTCTCGCGCTAAGGGAAAAACCAGCAGTATCTTGATCACGGCTGAAGGCCAAAAACCAGGCAGAGCTTATGATTTAGCGGATGCGATTCGCTCCAAATCCAACTTGGACGCCAAGGTTTGTATTCTGGGACATCAACAACGCGGCGGAAGCCCCACGGCGCATGACCGCATTTTAGCTTCTCAGCTAGGTGCTGCGGCCGTACAAGCTCTCATTCACGGAAAAACAAATTTGATGATCGGAATTAAATCAAATAACGTGATTGAAATTAATCTGGATTTAGTCACAAAAAATTCAAAACCAAACGATAATAGCTTGATTAATTTAGCCAGAATGCTATCTGTTTAAGGTACTGATTTTTAAAGTTAATTTAATAAAAACACACAGGAGTTTTACATGAAAAGATTCTTATCTTTAGCATCATCTTTGTTAGTGGCCAGCTCAATGTTAGGCGCGATTACGTCTTGTACGAAAAAAGCCAACGACAACGAAATCCTTTTAGGATCTTACAGCTCAAACACAGGAGCGACAGGTTCTTTCGGTATCTTACAAAAACAAGGTATTGAAATGGCTGTAGAAGAAATCAATGCTAAAGGTGGCATCAACGGTAAAAAAATCCACCTCATCAATTACGATAACAAATCTGAAAACGATGAAACACTTGCAGTTGTTAACCGTTTAGTGAGCCAAGATAACGTTTTAGCTATCATCGGCGAAACAACTTCGGGTAAATCTAAAATCGGAGCTCAAATTGCTCAAGCGAACAAAGTTGTGATGTTATCTCCATCGGCAACTAATCCTGATGTAACTAAAGTCGGAAACTACATCTTCCGCGCTTGTTTCATTGATCCTTTCCAAGGAAATGTGATGGCGAAGTTCATGACTGAAAATTTAAAATTCAAAAAAGCCGCGATCTTACGTGACGTGAAAAGCGATTACTCAGTTGGCTTATCAGATGTATTCGCTGAAGAATTGAAAAAAATGGGTGGAGAAATCGTAACTGACGTTTCTTACCAAGAAGGCGACATCGATTTCAAATCTCAATTAACAGCGATCAAGGCCAAGAAGCCTGACGCGATCTTCGTTCCTGGTTACTACAACGAAGTGGCGTTGTTAGCGAAACAATTAAAAGAATTAGGTATGAACCAAATTCTTTTAGGTGGCGACGGATGGTCGTCTCCGAAACTTTACGAAATTGCTAAAGAAGCGATGAACGGTCACTACTTCTCTAATCACTACACAACTGAATCAACTGATCCTAAAACTGTTGAATTCGTGAAAAACTACAAAGCTAAACACAATGAAGATCCAGACGTTATGGCTGCTTTAGGTTACGATGCGATGTACTTATTAGCTGAAGCGATCAAAAACGCTAAAGAAGTTAGTCGTGAAACTATTCGTGAAGAATTATCTAAAATTAAAGATTTCGCGGGCGTAACTGGAAAAATGTCTATGGACGAAAACCGTAACGCGGTGAAAAGTGCAGTCGTTGTAAAAACTGAAGGCGCTAATTATAAATTCATCACGAGTGTGAATCCGTAATCAATGCAAGAGTTTCTACAGCATACACTTAATGGCCTAAGCACTGGCAGTATCTATGCCCTAGTCGCCTTAGGCTATACGATGGTTTACGGTATCCTTCAAATGATCAACTTCGCCCATTCAGAAATTTACATGTTGGGCGCATTTGCGGTTTATTATGTGGCTCGTCTCTTTGGGCTCAACACTCCTTCCACTTTAAATTTTATTATCGGTTTAATGTCGGCGATCGTTATCTGCGGCCTTGTTGGCTTTGCAGTTGAACGTTTTGCTTACAAGCCTTTACGCAAGACGGATAAATTAAACGTTTTGATCACAGCGATTGGCGTAAGTATTTTATTCCAATTCGGCGGACAAATTATTTTCGGAGCGGATCCAAAAAGTTTTCCAGTGTTAATCGAGAACGTTGAATTATTTAACTTCTTAGAAATTCCGATCAACTTAGTCGATATTCTTATTTACGGTGTAACATTCGCATCGCTCATCGCTTTATCTTACTTAGTGAATTACACTCAACGTGGTCGCGCGATGCGTGCCGTAAGTACGAAACCCGAAGCCGCGAAATTAATGGGGATCAACAACGATTCAATTATTTCTTTCACCTTCATCGTGGGTTCTACCTTAGCTGGTATCGGTGCTTTCTTAGTGGCGACAAAATATCCAAAGATCGATCCTATGATGGGAGCTCGTATCGGTATGGGTGCTTTCGTTGCCGCTGTATTCGGTGGAATCGGAAACTTACCAGGTGCAGTTCTAGGTGGATACTTACTGGGTCTTGGCGAATGTTACCTGATCGGTTACGGCGCTTCGACTTACCGTGAAGCTTTATCATTCTTTATTCTTATTTTGATTTTGTTAGTTAAACCTAATGGCCTATTAGGCAAAACAGCGAAAGAGAAGATCTAATTTATGTCATTAAAATCAAAAATTATCTTTTTAGCTTGTTTTATTGGTTTAGGAGTTGTTCTTAACTTCTTCTTGAACTCATACATTCAAGCGTTAGCTATTAGCTTTATGATCAATTCGATCATGGCCATGTCTTTAAACTTTATCACAGGTGTTGCAAATCAATTCTCTTTAGGTTCTGCGGGACTTGTGGCGGTTGGCGCTTATACATCTGCGGTTTTAACTAAAGAATTTTTAAATGATCAATGGTACTTCATTCCAGTGACGGCTTTAGCGGGTGCTTGTGTGGCCGCTTTCTTCGGATACTTGGTATCACTTCCGTCTTTCAAACTTAAAGGTGACTATCTGGCGATCGTAACTTTAGGTTTCGCGGAAATCGTGCGTGTGATCTTCTTGAACTGGAATCACGTGGGCGGACCTCGTGGTTACAACGGAATTGTTAAATGGCCTGACTTCACTACGGCTTACTTGTTTACGGGTGCTGCGGTTCTAATTACGCTTTACGTTCTTTACTCTCTTAAAATCTCTTGGTTCGGTCGCAATCTTTGGGCTTTGAACGAAGATGAAATTGCCGCTGAAGTGATGGGAACTCCGATTGCGAAAAATAAAAGAATCGCCTTCATGGTTTCAAGCTTCTTCGGTGGTCTTGCTGGTGGATTCTACGCACACAATATGGGCTACATCAGTCCCGGATCATTTGGCTTCTTGTTATCGGTTCAAGTCTTAATTATCACAGTGTTAGGCGGATTAGGCTCAATCTCGGGATCAATCATCGCTTCTGTGATCTTAACTGTATTACCTGAAGTTCTTCGCAGTCTTCCAACGGGCGGCATTGATATTCGTATGATCGTCTTCCCTATTCTTCTTATTATCATGATGATCGTTCGTCCTTCGGGATTATTCGGTAAAAAAGAAATTTGGACATTCTTTAAGAAAGAAGGGCGTTCATAATGAAAAACATTCTTTCTTTAAAAAATGTAAACTTAAGTTTCGGTGGTATCAAAGCCGTACAAAACGTTTCTTTCGATATCCGTGAAAATGAATTACTAGGGCTTATCGGACCGAACGGCGCTGGTAAAACAACAGTGTTCAATATTATCTCTGGATTCTATAAAGCTGATACAGGCTCAATCGACCTTAGAGATGTTTCTTTACTGAAATTAGCTCCGGACGAAGTGAACAAAGTCGGTATCGCTCGTACTTTCCAAAATATTCGCTTATTCGGAAACTTATCAGTTGTTGAAAATGTGATCTTTGCTTTACAGCAAAAAATTGAACACAGCTGGTTCCACAGCTTATTCCGCACTAAAAAATATTTAGAAATCGAAGCAGCTTTACGTGTACGTGCGATTTCTTTATTAAAAATCTTTTCTTTAGATCAATTAGCAGATGCAGAATCAAAAAGCTTACCTTACGGTCTTCAACGTAAACTTGAAATCGTACGTGCTTTAGCTTCAGATCCTAAACTTTTGATCTTAGATGAACCAGCTGCCGGCATGAATCACTCAGAAACAGAAGATTTGAAAAAATTAATTCAATTCATTAAATCTGAATTCAAGCTGACGGTTTTATTAATCGAACATGACATGAAGTTAGTTATGAACATCTGTGATCG
>CAZXZW010000001.1:19195-47281 GCA_964645745.1 uncultured Bdellovibrio sp. | reverse complement strand
CTCGTATTGAAAAGTTATCTGTGGCTCACCGTATTTCTCGTGGAATCACATTATGCCCTGAAGGTCGCGGTATTTTCCCGAATCTGACGGTGTATGATAATTTGATGTTAGGTGCTTACTTAAATAAGAACTCTTCTGAAGTTAAACAACTTTTAGAAGAGCAATTAACGTTCTTCCCTAAACTTGCTGAACGTATCAAACAGATCGCGGGAACGCTTTCTGGTGGCGAACAACAAATGCTGGCGATCTCTCGTGCTTTGATGAGCCAACCGGAATTCTTATTATTAGATGAGCCTTCATTAGGTTTAGCACCGGTGATTATCGATCAGATCTTCTCTAAATTCGAAGACCTTAAGAAACAAGGTTTAGGCTTATTGATCGTTGAACAGAACGCGATCTTAGCTTTAGAGATTTCAGACCGCGCTTACGTATTAGAAACAGGAAATTTAACGTTATCTGGTACTGGGGCCGAATTATTACACGACCCACGTGTGATTGATGCCTACTTAAGTTAATTTCCTTTTATAAAATCAAATAGCTTATCGCCCATCCGGCTTAAAATAATTTTATCCATTTGTCCTTGCACGAGGACAAATGAAATAACATCAGCATTATTATAAATAAGGTTAGCCCTCTGTTTAAAAGCTTCATGAGATTTCACCTGAGGGTGTGCCAAAACATAGTGTTTAAGGTTCAAGGCTGCTCTTTTAGTCTTTAAATGAACTTCGGAATACTGCTTTGTACTGACCGTGTTTTCAACCAAGTCTGGCATTTTTTTAAAAAGATAAGCTCTCAAACAATGAGCTTTTTTAAGTACAGTTCGATCAGCATGAATATCATTTAATGTTAATTCACTGGCAGCCTCTAGTTGAGTATTTAAAATTTCACTCAAATCGTCTTTTAATGCCAAAGCACTGTTCTTAGGACTTACTTGACCTAATGCTTTAGCCGCTGACCGAACTTCAGTTGGCGTACACGTTATAATCTCGGCTTTAACCACTGTAGATGCAAAAATAAGTAAAGTTAATGTGCTGACTAAAATGACTTTCACTTCATACTCCGTTTTAAAAGGTTTCATTCTTTTTAACGTAGCGAAAAAAATGCCAGAATATAACCAACAGATGCGACTTGAGCGTCTCAATTTAAGATGTATTACAGGTATCGTCAGCGCGCGACAAATACTTATGCATTTTCTAAGGACGCGGCACTAACCCAACCGCATCGTATACTTTATCTAAAGTCACTTGCGCGCGTTGACTGGCCTTATCAGCACCCATCTTGAATAATTGATCTAAGTAGTCACGGTTCTTCATCAGATCATCATACTTTTCTTTAGCCGGTCTTAATGTTTCAACCACTAAACCTGCAAGGTCTACTTTTAAATGACCGTACATTTTTCCTTCGTATTCTTTTTCTAATGTTTCAATCGACTTACCACTTAATACAGAATAGATCGTAAGTAAGTTCGCAATACCTGGTTTATTTTCCACATCGTACTTGATGACTGTATCTGAATCTGTCGCAGCCGCTTTGATTTTCTTTTCGATTTTTTTTGCATCTTCGATCACGGCTACGAAATTCTTTTCGTTTTCGTCTGACTTCGACATTTTCTTTGTTGGATCTTGTAACGACATGATACGTGCGCCCACTTTTGGAATAAATGGTTCTGGCATTTTTAAAATACCTTCGCCGTAGCGGTTACTGAAGTACGTTACTAAATCACGGCATAATTCTAAATGTTGTTTTTGATCTTCCCCTACTGGAACAAGATCTGCTTGATATAATAAAATATCTGCAGCCATTAAAGTTGGGTATGTGAATAATCCAGCATTGATGTTCTTAGAGTGTTTTTCTGACTTTTCTTTGAACTGAGTCATACGATTCAAATTACCCATCGGAGTTAAGCACGTTAAGATCCACATAAGTTCTGTGTGCTGGTGCACGTGAGATTGCGCGAAGATGATGTTCTTGTTCGGATCTAAACCTAAAGCAACATACTGAGCTAAGAAGCTGTATGTGCGTTCTTTGAGGATTTTAGGATCTTGTTGCACTGTTAAAGCGTGAAGATCAGCTAAGAAATAAAGACAATCGTATTCATCTTGAAGTTTCGTCCAATTGTTAATGGCTCCGATGTAATTACCTAGAGTTAAATCGCCTGTAACTGTGCTTCCGCTGAGAATTGTCTTTTTCATAGAGTTCAAATTACCCTTTTTCCAATAAAAAAGCCACTCTTTCGAGTGGCTTTCCTGACGCGTAACATGGGTTTTTAATTATTTAGCTAGAGTTAACTAGCTATTTATTAACGTTTTAACTGAATCACTTCGTTCATTAATTCATCTGAAGTTGTGATTGCTTTTGAATTGGCTTGGAAGGCACGTTGATTTGTGATCATCGTTACGAACTCACCAGCTAAGTCAACATTCGAACGCTCTAAAGATTTAGCCATTAATGATCCACGACCTGAAAGACGTGCGGCACCAACTGAAGCTTCACCTGAATCACGAGATTGTTTGAATAAGTTACCACCAACTTTTAATAACGCTTCCGGATTTTCGAATTTAGCTAGAACCACTTGTCCTAAATCTAAAACTTGTCCGTTCGAGTACGAAGCTGTCAAGATACCTTCGTCATTGAATGATAAGTTCGTTACCATACCTGCAGAAGCTCCATCTTGATTCCAAGAGATGACGTCTGAGTCTTTACCGAATTGTTTAGTTCCAGTTAAACCTTTACCACCTGAAGCGATATCATCACCGAAGTTTAATTTAATTTGTTGATCTGGTTTAGCACCACCAGCAAAGTTGAAGTTTGATTCAGTTTGCTCTTGTGATTTCAAGAAACCATCTTCTGTGAAAGATAATTTACCAGTAACCGCTTGTGCTAATTGTTGACCTTGTGGTGCTCCACCTTCGATGTCTTTACCGTCGATCATACCACGGTAAGTCCACTCGCGGTTTTCACCTTTGTTGAAGAATACGTTTAATACGTGTTTAGCACCTTGAGAATCGTAGATTTCTACTGCAGTTGCGTAGTCAGAAGTTTTATACGGATCTTTTGGATCAAATGTTTTTGCATTTGCCGTCGCTCGAGAATCTAAATTTAAATCTAATTTAACTGAAGATGTCGCAGTAGCGTTGACCAAAGCTTTAGGGAATTTGATATCGCCTAATTTGGTTTCTAATTTACCTTTTTCATTGGCTTCGTAACCTTGAACACGTTGTTTATCGTTGTTCACTAAGAAACCGTCTTTATCGAAATGGAATGAACCGTCACGAGTATAACTTACTCCTTCAGATCCTTTAACTTGGAAATATCCTTGTCCGTTGATACCAAGATCAGTTGAACGATCCGTGTGATCTAAACTACCTTGTGACAAAAGTGGATTAACAGCTCCGATACGAACACCGCGACCCAATTGATTTCCGCCGTCGATGCCTTTTAAGCTACGAGACATGATATCTTGGAATTCTGCGCGTGATGCTTTGAAACCTGTCGTGTTTGAGTTGGCGATATTATCTGCTGTTACTCCCAAAGCCTCGCCTTGAGCTGCCATACCAGATACACCTGTCCACATTGATGATAAAATACCCATCAGATACCTCCATGTTTTTAAACGAATCATTCGTGATTCGTTGTTATTATGAATGATTTGTACGTCAGACAAACCACTCGTGAAGGGCCCCCTCTACGAGGACCAGCCCTAAAATCTTAAAATAAATCTATACAACTACTGTGCTATCGATGTTGGTAAAAACATTTTCTCGTAAATTGTTTTTATCCATCACTGTCACTACAGTGTTATTTTTCACGCTTACGATTAGTGCCGAATCATCCATTAAAACTAATGTATCCTTCGAACCTTTCGCCGCCGCTTTTTTAACGACTTCATCTAACTTCTGCAATCTCTCGGGAGTATAACTAATCCCTCGTGTTTGCATACGCTCGATGGCGTGGTTAGAAAACTTTATCCCGTTCGCTTGTTTCTCTAGTGGGCTTCCTGTTACGGATGCAGCAGCTGGAGTTTCTAACGAGTTAGATAAAACTTCTTTAAACGATTCCTTCTCGCCGACTGTGCCAGGTTTAATTCCCTCCAAGTCAGATTTTGAAATCTCTTTTGGAGCTTTAGGAATCAGATTCTCAATTCGGCTCAGTTGATTCGCCAACTGACTCGCGCTGTTCATCTTATCCATTAGAACGTTCCTTGCTCAGTATCGCGATCTGCTTGTGACGACACTGCTGTTTCGGCTGTCTTAGAAAGTTCAGTCTGAACTTTATCCAACATTTCGCTAGACATTCCCACGTCTGCCAAAACATCACTTGTCGAACCTGCCATCGCTTTTTGCTGCGCTTCAGTTTTCGTTTCTTGCTTAATATTAGCTTGCCCGTTATGTGTGCTCTTTTTCAAGTCGAGTTCCGTAACATCATTTGTTTTCTGGTCGTTACTCATAAGACTTGGGTCCGAGAACTGACGTATGTCCTTAAGACGAACAGTCTGTTTTCCTATCTGTAAGACTGGGCCTTCACTCGAGAAACTCATTCCAGAGATCACACCTTCGAAGTCTGTTTTTACTTGTAGCTTCTGTCCACTGATACCTGTTGCTGTTGTTTGGAAAGTGTATTGACCAGCCGGAGCCTTGCGCCCATCTTCAGTTTCACCGTTCCACGTGATTTTATTTTCTCCCGATTTTAATTCGTTGAATTTAAATTCACGAACAACATCACCTTTCGCATTCAACACTTTGACCTCTGTAGATTTTGCATCTTGAGGAAGTTTGAAAGCAAATTCGTGTTCTTTATCTGTATCGTTACGAGTTAACTTCGAAGAATCTCCAGCCACTTTTTTACCGATCATGTTCAACGCTTGGAATTCCTCGATAGGTTTATTTCCCGCTTTCATTTCTTTCAACGTTGTATTCATGTTCGACATTTGCTCAAGAGTTGAGAATTGCGCAAGCTGTGCGGCCATCTCGTGATTCTTCAATGGATTTGTTGGATCTTGATTTTTTAATTGAGCCATCATCAATTTAAAAAAAGCATCCTTATCCATTTCTTTGTTGCCCGTACCACGAACTTTTTTCGACGGATCAACATAATTTGGATCAGCTACTTTATTTAAAACAGCTCCCAGATTTTCTGCACCTAATTGTTGTTTCTGCGCATCCGTCAATTGAGTCTGCTGAAGCTCACCTTTAAGGTCTGTCTTCTGCCCAGGCTCAGCGAACGTATTCGCTCCTTTATTCACATTAATTGCTGACATATAAAAATCCTTCCGCTTGCAGTTTCACTTAAGCCACCGCATTCAACGAGTTAGCTTTATTATTTTGATAAACTCTGTGTGCGGATGCTTTATTAATTTCAGTTCTCGCCAACGGTACAGCTTTCATCGTCTCGTTTCTAAAAACTTGACCGGCTTGCTGACGTTGATCACGTTGCTGATGACTCTGCTGAGATTGGTGATGAGCATGAGCGTCCGTGAAATTTTGCGAAGACTGAGTATGCTGAGCATCTTGCACAGTACTTATCTTATTATTAAGTGTAACATGTTCGACACTAATTTGGTGCGCAGCTAGACTCGACTTAAGGTCAGAAAGGCTTTCTTGAATCATTTTTTGAACATTCTTATCGTGAGTGTTCATTTCAAGATTCATTTTGCCATTTTCCATCATAATTTTAAGTTGAACTTCGCCCATACCTTCCGGTGTCATTTTAACCGACACTTCACCGCCACCCTTAGTTACTAAATACTGAGCCTGATTTAAAATTTCTTTTAAATTAGAGGCATCAGCGTCTTTAGCCGCTTCTGGTGAATTGATTTGCGTCGTCGCTGTCACATGAGAAAATTCTTTAGCTACATGGCTTTGATGCTGAGGAACAGTTCCTAATTGAACCGTTTCTTTATCATTACCATTAAAGTCATCCTGTCCTTGATCAGCTGATTGGAATGAAGCTGAGTTATCTTCAAATACATTTGTCTGAGCTCCTGAAACGCCATCCATGGTATTTCTAGATTCAGCTTTTGCATTGAGATCTTCCATCTTCTTCATTGTTTCCAATTTTTGGAACATTTGTTCACGATTTAAAGTTTCTAGAACTTTGCTATCCAATGGAACAGCTGCAACTTCAACATCTGTTGCTGTCGCTTCAACTGGAGCAGCTACAACGGCTTGAGCCGCTAATTGCGTAGCTGTATCAACCTGTTCGGACTGTGTGAATTGATTTGCCATAATAGCTGTCGCTTCAACATCCGTTTGAGGGTTTTCTAACTGATTCATGATAGCAGCTAACATATCTTCAGAAGGCACTTCCATTGCTGGTTGCGCTTCCATTAGAGCTGCTAAAGCTTCGTCTGAAATCTGAGAAGCATCAGTAGGCATAGCTATCGCTGCCGCGTCTTGTGGAGCAGCGGCTTTTACTTCGACTGATGTTGATAATAAATTAGTTTCTTCAAGATGATCCGGATTAACTTCAGAATCCGGGATTTTATTTGCACTCTCGTTTGAGGCCATGCTACTTAAAACCATCTCTTCATTGACTAACTTTTTATTTGTCTTCTTATGAACTCCTTCAGTTTCTTTTTCGTTATCTTCTTTTTTCGTCTTCTCTGATTTGTCTGCCAGCTTCTGATCTGCATCTTGCGCTTTCTTTTTGGTTCCCCCAAGCACTTGATCGGATCTTTCTTTTTTGTCCGACTTTTTACTCTGTCGGCTCCACTGGTTCAAAAGACTTTCAAACTCGGATTTTTGTTCCTTTGAGTTCTCAGCTTTTTTATCAGGAAAACTACTCAGTTCATTCCGCGGGGGGATGACACCAATAGTTTTATCTATCACTTTCCTCCTTCATCTCAAGGTTTCGGTTGTGCTTCTGTTTCTGTCGCCTCAGAAGTGTCGCTCGCGCTGGCCGGAGTTCTATATCCCGCATAACGTTCACTAAACTTTTGAGCTTTTTCAATTTTAACTAAATTTAAAATATCAGCTGCATTTTTCTTTTTCATGCGGCCTAAAATTTCAATCACTAAGTCTTCATCCATCGTTTCAAATACTTTAGCCGCTTGGTTCGGCTTCATGTTCGAGTAAACTTGAACTAAGTTATCCACCTTTTGACTGTCTGTCGTGATACGCTCTTTTAACATACCAGCGATTTTCTCGCGAGATTCTTCTAACTGCTTAAGTTTGGCTTCAATTTCTTGTTTTTGTTTATTAATTTCAGCGGCTTTTTTATTTAAATCTTCTTCACGAAGATCTAATTCTTTTTTACGCTCTGCTAATTTAAATAAGTAATCTGCGTTGTCTTCTTTAGCTTCGCCTACAGTGGCCACAGGAGCTTCTGCCGTGCCTTCAACAGCTGGCTTTTCACCTTCAGCTTTAGCTACTTCAGCAGCCGGAGCTGCTGGTGCTGTTTCGGCTTGAGCTGTGCCTAAACCGATTTCGATTTTACTAATGTAAGATTCGATATCATCAAATTTTTCAATTAATAAGAAGACTGCTAAAATACAAGCTGCAAAAGAAAAGATCGGCAGAATCGGAAACGATTTTTTCTTTTTATTTTTCTCAGCACGCTTCTTCGATACTGCGTGTGCAATTTTCGAAGATTTAGGAGAAAACTCCGCTTGAGAATTCTCTTTAGCTTTAATAAAAAATTGATCGTAACCTGACTTCATCTATTCATTTCCATTCATCGGTTTGTTTCTCATCGAAACGATTTCATCCAATTCTTTTTGCTCCGTCGCTAAGGTCTCTTTAATGAAAGCGGCCTTTTTTTGCTCTTTGAGCTTCTCTACCATTCTAGCTTCTGTTAAGGCTTTCAGCAAAATTTGACGTAAGAACTCGACTTCTTTTTCCACTTGTTTAAGACGTTTGTTTTGGTTTGCTATCCTGAGGTCTTGTCCAGTTAGGAACAGATTCATCTGTTCCACGTCGTTTTGCCAGTTCGATGATTCCGTAACTTGCTTATGACGATTAGCGATCACTTCTTCTTTCAAGGCGATCATTTGGTTTAATTTATCCACTTCAGCATTGTATTCATTTTGTTTTTCAACGAAATTACGACGATCCAAGTTGACTTGGATATTGCGTTGATTAAGAAGTTTTTCTAAAGAGAATTTAAATTTCACAAACCATCCTGGTTATGTTCTTTAAAAGTTTATCCAACAATGTTAGCTAAATGCCTTGTGGCCTTTTCAATATTCGACACGTCATGTGTACTTTGTTTCAAGAAATCATTAATCGGCTCAATTAATTTAATTGAACGGTCAATCTTAGGGTTTGCTCCGCTTTTATAAGCTCCGATATTAATCAGATCTTCGGCTTCTTTATAAGTTGCCAAAACTTCACGTAATTTTAAATTTAATCTTTTTTGATCGTCGGTCGCAACCGCACTCATCACACGACTCGCGCTTTGTAAAACATCGATCGCTGGATAATGGCCTTTATGAGCCAAGGCACGAGATAAAACAATGTGACCATCTACGATAGAACGTACTGTATCCCCGATCGGATCATTCATGTCATCACCTTCTACTAATGTGGTGTAGAATCCTGTAATAGACCCACCATTTTCAAAGTTTCCGGCACGCTCTAATAATTTAGGTAAAGTCGAAAAAACACTTGGCGTATAACCACGTGATGTCGGGGGCTCACCGATTGATAAACCGATTTCACGTAAAGCCATGGCAAAACGTGTGACTGAATCCATAACGAGTAAAACTTTTTTACCTTGTCCCGAAAAGTATTCCGCAATCGCGGTTGCAACGTAAGCTCCACGCATACGTAACAAAGGTGATTGATCTGAAGTCACACAAACGACTACAGACTTTTTCATGCCTTCAGGGCCCATTTCATTTTCAATAAATTCACGAACCTCACGACCACGCTCACCGATTAAGGCGATCACGTTGACGTCCGCTTCAGTCTGCTGAGCCATCATTCCCATAAGAACTGATTTACCAACACCTGATCCGGCCATGATCGCTACACGCTGTCCGCAACCCGCTGTCATCGCCGCATTGATAGCACGAACTCCGACATCTAAAGCTTTACGAATAGGAACTCGGCTCAGTGGATTGACCACATCAGCATACAAAGGCATTTCACTCGTCGCTTCTAAAGCTGGTCCGTTATCTAACGGTTGACCCAACCCATCCAAAGATCTTCCTAGAAGATCATCGCTGACTTTCACAGTCGCAATTGATTTATGTAAGGTAATACGTGCGCCTAAAGAAACTCCGCGCATATCATTTAAAGCCATCATCAAAACTTGTTTGTCTTTAAATCCAACTACTTCAGCTAATAAGTCTTTTCCGGTTTGAGCGGAATGAATAGCACAAATACTACCGACGCTGGCTCCCGGTAAATAACCTTTGATTAATAAACCCGTCACTTCGATCACTTTACCACTATCTTGAGTGATATGCGTGTTCTCGACGAGATTTAAGTATTTGTCTAAATTGAAATCCACTTTATCCCGCTATTTTTTTAATTTTAGGTAAAGCTTGAGAAAGCTCTGTCCAAATTTTTTCTACGCGTGTTTGCACTTGAGCATCGATGACGCCGTAATTCGTTTCAACCACGCATCCGCCACTCATCACACCTGGTGATGGTTCTAAACGAACATTTTTCAAGAAATCTAAATCACGGTTTGATAATTTTTTAAGATTTTCAATAAAATCAATTTGCTCTGGAGAAACTAACACTGTGACTTCATCATCAGCTTGAGCAACTTCAATCGCTTGTTTCATAACGGGCATAACTAGATCTGGATTTTCTGCAATGTGAGCATAAGCAATTTTTTCTGCAATACGGAAAATCGTTGTTACGATATGAGCTTCATTTTGATGAACCAAATCAGACTTGATCGAGTGAATTGAGTTCACTAAACCTTGGAAATCGTTAATAGCTTGATTGATTTCCTCTAAACGCTGATCTACAGCTGATTTAAAACCATCTTTTAAACCCGCTTGATAAGCTTCTTCGTAGGCTTGAGTTTTAAGCTCATTCATTTTTTCTTCAACGCGACGATCAACGATATCTTGTTCGTTCTTTTTTTCGATCGCCTCAATACCCGAAACTTTTTTAACAACGTCACTCATGATGAAATCAGAACCTGATTTCTTCTTGTTCATATGCATGTCATTCGCTTCACTCTTATTCAAAGAAAAGATACGCGGTTGGAACTCTTTGACGACTTCTTCCGTTTTTCCTTCTTCATTCTGCTTTTTGTGATCGTGAATACTAGACCATTGCATCTTCAGAACCGCCTCTTGTGATCATTAACTTACCTTCAGCTTCTAAACGACGAGCTGCATTCACTAATTCTTGTTGAGCGCCTTCAACATCTGATAAACGAGCAGGCCCCATATTAGATAAATCTTCTTTTAACATCTCAGCTGCACGAGTTGATAAGTTTTTGAAAATTTTCGCACGAATATCTTCACTAGCTGTTTTAAGAGCCAATAATAATTTATCGTTCGGAATTTCTTTAAGTAAGACTTGGATTCCGCGATCATCAATTTTCGCGATATCTTCGAAGACGAACATCAATTTACGGATAGCTTCCGCTAAAAGAGGATCTTTCTCTTCTAAGCGAGCCATAATCGATTGCTCGGTATTTTTATCCATAACATTAAGCATCTCAGCCACTGGTTGAACTCCACCCAATACAGAGTGTTCAACTGAATGAGTGTTCGATAATTGATTTTTAAGAACTTTATCGATTTCCGTGATTAATTCCGGATCGATATTATCCAAATTCGCCATACGCATAACGACTTCAGCTTGTAAGCTCTCTGGTAATTTTCTTAATACGTCGCCTTTTTTCTCAGACTCTAAGTGAGCTAAGATAACGGCTACTGTTTGTGGATGCTCATGAACTAAGAATGTGGATAAAGCTTTCGCATCAACCATTTCTAATGATTCTAAAGTACGGCCACCTGAAGCTGAATTGATATTTAAACCACCCATGATACCACGAGCACGTTCTTCACCCAAAGCTTCAACGATAGCTTCTTTGCTAGCTGTTTTTTCTGAGAAAATAAAGTCTTCTGACTCATTTAATGTTTCGTAGAACTCTTCAAGTACACGCTTAGTCACTTGTACTGGAACAATTTTAAATTTAGACATTAAATGGATTAATTTACGAATATCACCATCATCCATTTTACTAAGTAAAACTTTGATGGCTTCGCGTCCTAGATAATTCACTAAAATAGCGGCTTTATCTATTCCACGCAACGTATCGTAATCAATATTTTCAAACTTACTGTTTCTCATCCATTATTCCTTTTTAGAAACCCATTCATTAATCGCACTTGAAGCTTTTTCTTCGTCACGCGCAATTAAAGATATAATTCTGTCTTTTAACAATTCACTCTCTGCTTTTTCCGGATCGACGGACTCTTGCAGAAGCGGCAGCATGTTGCTTAAGCCAGGGATACTGCTGTCGATCGATTGAAGCTCTTCAAGCTCTTCAATCGTACGTGGTAACATTTCTTCCACTGAATCAGATACTGAATCTGTAATCCATTGCATGAAAGGACGAACCACCATGAAGAATAATAGAACTAATGAGAAGCCTAACAATCCCCATTTAAATAAAGATTGAACCAGTTTTTTCTTTTCTAAATTTGTTAACAGCTTCTCACTTTCAGAGAAGTCTTCCGCTTGGAATTGGATCGATTCGATTTTAACTGAATCTCCACGAGCTGCTACGAAACCGATCGCACTTTTAACTAAAGTTTCATACTTAGCCATCTCTTCCGGAGAACGAGGCTGCCATTTCGTTTCAGTTTTTCCATCTTTATCTGTTGTCGTTGTTGTTACGCCATCAACTAAAACCGCCACGCTGATTTTCTCTAATCCGCCTGCGCCTTCTTTGATGTTACGAACTGTTTTCGCTACGTCGTACTGAATTGTTTTAGTTTCTTTGTTTACGTCTTGTTTAAAACCCGTTTGACCAGCGTTATCTTCTGCGCCTGGTAAGTTAGAACGAGAACCCGGGGCTCCATTTGGATTAGTACGAGCACCTACCGCTGATTCTTCGTTTGTCGTGATACTGCGAGTAGCTGTTTTATCTGGATCTACGATTTCTTCTACTGCGCTTACGATTTTATGATTAATTGTAGCATCAACACGAGTTACGATTTTGCTGCTACCAACTACTTTAGAAAGAATCGAATCAACACGACTTTCTAAGTCTTTTTCAATTTGGTTTTTAAGATCTAAGATTTCACTGGTAGCTCCGATACCACCATCTGATTTTTTAGATAGTAATTTACCATGGTCATCAAGAACTGTCACTTTTTCGGCATCTAATCCTTCAACGGCATTAGCCACTAAGAATTTAATACCTTTAACTTGGTCTGCTGTTAATTCTTTACCTGGATTTAAAACTACGATAACCGAAGCTGTTGGCGGAAGAGTTTCCTCCATCACGGCTTTTTTCTGAGGTAAAGCTAAGATAACTTTTGATTGTTTAACGGCAGTTAAAGTGTTGATGGCTCTCATCAATTCACCTTGTAAAGCACGTTGGTAATTTACTTTTTGTGCGTAAGAATTAATTCCGAAATCTTGTTTATCGAATAACTCTAAACCGATACTTCCCATGTTTGAATTACCCAACTCAGCCATTAATTGCATTTGAGTTGAATGTAAGAATTCAGCCGGAACCATGATCGTTTTTGAATCGTCTTTTAATTGAAAGGGAACATTCTTCGCTTGTAGTTTAGCTACGATACTCGGAACTTGATCCGAAGGAATGTTTGTTAAAAGAACGGCATAGTCTTTACCTGTTGCCATAAAAGCAACAAAACCGATAGCTACGATAATCACTAACGTAGAAACCGTTAATGCTAAACGCTTCGTCGGCCCAAGCGACTTATGAAATTCTTTGAACTGAACGACCAAATTATTTAACAAATTCCCCACATCACACCTGCATTTTCATAATATCTTGGTAAGCATCAATAATTTTATTTCGAACTTGAACCATCGCACGTAATGCGATCTCAGCTTTTTCTGCTGTGATCATAACGCCCGCGATATCATCGGTTTTACCCGTTGCTAATGCTTCAACTTTTGCATCTGATTCTTTTTGTAGTTCGTTCACGTTGCCAATAGCTTCTTTCAAAGTATCTGCAAAAGATTTCTGACCTTCGCTGGACTTAGAAATTTGTGCATTTCCGTCCGTTAACTTATTCGTCGAAGTGGCTGATGTTCCAGCATTTTCTACAAAGCGTCCTGCGTTTGAGATTGTTAAACCATCCATGGTGAAAACTCCTCTATACTCTAATTATTATCTACCAATTTCTAGTGCACTTAAAGCCATATCTTTGGTTGCCTGAATAGCCTGTACGTTAGCCTCGTAAGAACGAGTCGCCTGAACCATGTTTGTCATTTCTTCCATCAAGTTCACATTCGGGTAAGCCACGTAACCATCCGCATTTGCATCCGGATGATTGGGTTCAAACTTCATCAACGGTGCTTTTCTATCATAAATTATATCAGAAACCTGGACTTGATCAAAGTCTGCATTTCCGGCTTGTTTTGAGACGATGTCGCTGAAATCTTTACCGTCTGGAACTGATTCAAATATAACGTCTTTACGACGGTAAGGTCCGCCTTCGGGTGTATGTGTTGTATTGATATTCGCAATATTTGATGAAATTGAATTTAGGCGCGCTCTTTGCGCCGACATTCCACTTCCTGCTATTCGAAAACCTGATAAAAACTCAGACATACGTTATTACCTTTCACCTAAAGCGTATTTCAAGGCCGCCATTTTTTTATTAATCAATTGCAATGCGGATTTGTACATGATCGAGTTTTCAGACAAAGCTGACATTTCTTTTTCAAGATCGACCGTGTTACCATCGTTGTTCACGGCCACATCAGGGTTTTCATAAACATCGGCTTTCAAGTTATCAATCGGCTTTCCACCTAAGCTATCGCCGACCACACCTTGAGTTTCAATAGCGGAAGCCAAAGCATTTTCAAAATCGACTTTTTTAGCATGGTAATGAGGAGTTTCGGCATTCGCGATATTAGCTGACGTTACGTTGTGACGGATCTGTCTCATGCGCAACGAGGCGGCTAAGGCATCACTTGTTTTGTCAAATAGACTCATAAAAAGCCCTCCAAACGATATTGATTAATTTTATTTCGCAAAGTGCGAATTGAAATTCCTAAAATGTCGGCGGCTTTTGTTCTATTTTGCTCAGCAAAATACAGCGTTTGTAAAATGTACTTACGTTCTAAATCTTCTAACTTAAGGCCTACCGGAATAGCTAAATTATTTAAATGATCTTCTTTAAATAAAACATCATCTGGCTCGATAACGTTGTTACGGCATTTTTTAGCTGCTGATTCCAAGACGATTTCTAATTCAGCTTCGGTTAAAACACCCTCTTGAGCGTTGTCGGCAGAAGCTTTTTGTACGATTTTTTCTTTAGCCTTTTCAGACAGCTGAATACCGTCGTTGTTCAACATCAATTTGATTACGTTTAAGTTGAAATCTATAAGTTGGACCACTCGTTCTTTTTGCATTACTGAACTCCTACTGCTGCCGGAATGCGTTTAAGATATTTTTTATACTCGTCCTGCCATTTAGCACTTTTCATTTTCTCGTTAGCTAATTGACTCCAGAACTTATCGTCTTTATCTGCGAAACTTGACCATGTATCTTCAGCCTTTTTCATTTCGCCTTTTTCAAAATAAAGCTCACCTAATTGATACTTTTCACGAGACATATCCTGATTACTGGCTACAGGATTAGCTTGCGGATTAACGATATAATTCAATGATTTAATCGCTACATCAGATAATTTCGCATCAATTGCGATATCGCTCTTAGCACGGTAAATTTTACGAATATTATTCGTCGATACTTTTTCTTTTAATAAATCATCTAGAATTTCAATTCCACGTTGTGGTTTTTCTACTTTGTTCCACAATTTAGCTACGCGAATAGCACTGTCTGCTACCAGATCCGGTTGTGACTTCCATACACGAACTACTTCTGACAAGTAACGGATCGCCGTGTCGTTATCACCACGTTTCTCGTATAAACGAGAAGCTAAATTCACACGGGCGATTTGATCTGGAACGGATAAAGTCTCTGGATTTTTAATTTTATCCAAAACTTGTTCAGAATTTTGCAAACTGTTTTGCTCAAATAAAGATTGAGCCTTAGTTAAATACACTTCTTCGATTTTTGGCATGTTGCCATCTAAACTTGAAATCGAAGCGGGCGAACGTTCTGATAATAGTTTTTGTTCTGCTAAATCATACTTTTTCAAAGCTTCACCATAAGCTCCTGCAGATTGATACGCTTTTCCTAAATAGAAGAAGGTATCCGCGCGTTCTTGTTTACGAATCCAGTTGTCAGCGTACTGTTTGTAAACTTTCAATACGTCTTTGTTTTTACCATTCTCAGATAAGAACTGGATGTAGTTATGAATGCTGCTTTTAATGCGATTAGTAACTTGTTCTGAATTTTTCTTGCTTGGAGATTCTTGGTAGAATGTCACTAATGTTTTAATTGCTTGGTCAAATTCTTTACGACGAACATAACCATCACTGATCATTGTCGTTTTGAATTGCTCTACGTTTTCTAAATCACTTTTCTTAGCTAATTCATTCATTTTCTCGATCGTCGTTTTTAACTCAAGATCTTTCATACCCTTCATGCGAGTACTTAATAAGTGAAGACGAGCAATAATGGTTTTCGGACTATCGCCATATCTAAAGTGCGTTTCAAGATAAGCTCCCACAGCTTTTTCTTGAGGAGCACCTAAAATTTCCAACAATTCACCTAGGCGAGTCATCGCGTAAGGTGCGTAGTCATGACGTGGGAATAATTGCATAAAATCTAAAGCCGCTGAATGAGCTTCTAAATTTAAATCCAAACGGAATAAAGCTTCCATTTTATTGAAAACTCCATTCGGATACTGCTTAATGAACTGAGGGTACTTTTTAGCCGCAGCGGCATATTGGTCTTTAACAGCCATGTATTTTTCCGTAGCCATTAAGAAATCACCTTTACGGAAAGCCGCTTCAGCTTTCGTTGCAGGGTCTTGGGCGTTGGCTTCTACTTCTTCTGCCATTTTAATAGCTTCGTCTACTTTGTTTAACTTAGCTAAACAGTAAGACATACCTAAATCAGCATAGTACTTTGAATTTTTATTCTTGAATTGCTCATTATCTGAATGAGATTTAAATTTTCTCATAGCTGAAAGATAATTTTGTTTATCTAATTCAAATAACCCTTGTGCTAAAGACGTTCTTTCGTACAAAGCTGACTTAGGGTAATTATCCATTAATTTTTTGTAATATAATTGAGCCAAGTCATAGTCTTGATTCTTGTTATCTTTTTGCCAAGCTTCAATGAAACTGTCCGCTGTCATGGCGTAGGCCATTTCCAAGTATTTTGATTTTGGGTATTTATTTGCAAACCAATCTGTTGTTTGACGTAAAACCAAAGTTCTTTTCTTATCAAATAATTTTTTAATTAAGCGGATTTGTTTATTTTCTTCGGTCTCTTCCGGCTGAATCTCGTATTCAGGCGTATTTTCTTTCATTTTTGTCCAGAAAGTAAAAGGACGATCCAATATAGGATAGCTAATGAAATAGTCTACGGCCGCTTTTTGAGCTCCGGCATTTCTCATTTCAAATGATTTTAATTTAAAACGGCCTAACTGATCATCACTGCTATTGAAAAGACCTGCTTTAAGATCTACGGCCTCATCCGTTGACGTACTTCCACTTTCGAAATCTTCCACGCTTAAATAGTCATTAGCTGGATTACGTCCCGTTTTTTCTTTAATTTTGACGGCTAACTTCTGTTTTGGCGTCATCTTGTTCATTTCATCAAACTCATCATTTTTGAAGTTTTTGAAATAGGCGCGATCCTCTTCTGTTTCATCCTGAGGATTTACACGGTGAAGAAGGCCTACTAAAGGTGTTCCACCTTTTTTAGCTTTTTCTAACTGAGCCGTTTTCTTCTGAGCTGTTTCGAAGAATACGCTTTTCGGGTCTTTATTAGATCCAGCTTTTTTAGACAAGTTCAGTGTTGAAGCTACTTCGCGAGAAGACGACTTAGAGTCGTCTTCTTCTCCATTGTTATCAGCTGTTTTGAATTTCTCGTTAAAATAGAAATCAACAATCAGTTTTGATGGATAATCCGTTAAATAATCGAAAGTTTCGACTTTATTGCTACTTAGAGTGAATTCGATTTGTTTTTTACCATCAACACCATTCGGAATAACTTTAATGCCGGTAATGAAAGGATTTTTGATATTTTTAATACGATCATAGTTTTCACTTTCGATACCTTTTACCGTGAGCAAAACTTTAGTCTGGTTTTTTTCAACCGAACGCTTTAAATCGTAGTTCCAATCGTTTTGCCCCGTTAATTCAAAGCTTAAAGTATCACCTTGTGTTTTCAACTGGATGGGCTGAGAACTGGTGTCCAAAGCACGATCACTAGACCATACTTTTGCACAGCAAATGGTAGAAATTAGGAATGCGATAGCAACATGTGATTTTAGAAATAGTCTCATTAAGTATTGAAATAGCATTTCAAGTGCCAGCATAAATTCCTAGACTTGTGATATTCAAAACGCGTACTTTACAGACCAGGAAATTTTCGCCCAGTAATTTTGGCGATTAGCGACAATTTCCTGACGGCAAGGGATTTAAAATTTTTGACCTACCCCCGCACTCGGACTATACTTTAATCCAATGAAACCATTCTTTAAAAAACACCCCAAAGCCTTATATATCGCCCTCTTTTTCGGTCTTGTTATATCAGGTTGTATTTCAAATATTCTCAAAGAAAAGATCCCTGAATTTTCGGAAGATATTACTTTTGCTCCTCCGGCTACATTTAAAGAAATCAAATCGGTTTACCCGTCATGGAAAAATCAGGACACGCAAAATGCGATTTTAATTATTTCAAACTGTGACGACAACAAGTATTCGCCTAACTATGCGTACATGATCCTATCTGAAAATGTGGAAAATCCTAAAGTGGAAAACATCAAAGTTGATAGCGTAAATCTTCCAAAACAAGTGGGTAAGAAGATTACAGGCTTTGTCGACGAAGAAGCTATCGAAGTTCAGACACTTTCATTCCAACATAAAAACTGCGTGTACATTTCCGCTTTATCAGGACGTCCTAACTCAATCGCGAAAGACACTGAAAACTGGAAAGCCTTTCTTAAATCTATCGAGCTTAAAAAATAATGTCAGAAACGAAAGCGGAACAAACTAGACTAGTGAAATATGCTGAAGCACCATTGATGGAGCTTGGTGGTATCACTGAGCTTGTGAAAAGCTTTCTCGCAGAACTAAGAACAAAACCTTTCTATTTTAATCTTTTAGTCGAGCAAATTTATTTCATCGGCGTTAAATCTTTGCCGTTAATTATCATCACGGCGATCTCATCTGGAATGGTGTTGTCACTTCAATACGGATTAGGTTTAGAAAAATTTGGTGGAAAACCCTACGTTCCTCGCTTAGTGGCCTCATCGATTCTTCGTGAAATGGGTCCTGTATTCACAGGCCTTATGATCGCAGCTCGCGTAGGCGCCGGAATTGCCAGTGAAATTGGTTCTATGGTCGTCACTCAGCAGATCGATGCTATGCGCGCCTTGGGAACTTCACCAATTAAACGTATCGTGATTCCAAGAATCTTAGCTTGTTTAATTGCTTTACCTATCCTAGTTGCAATTTGCGCCGTGATCGGAAACATCGGTGGCCTGATCGTTGGCCAATATGAACTCGGTTTAGATTCGGCTTTCTACTTCCGCCGTGTAATGGAAACCTCAAACATCAAAGATTATATCGCCGGCATGGGAAAAGCGGTTTTCTTCTCTTTATTTATTAGTATTCCAGCTTGTTACTATGGTCTTAACGTTAAAAATGGAACGAAAGAAGTGGGATTAGCTACAACAAAAGCTGTTGTGGCAGGATCATTACTGATCTTCGTAGGCGATTTCTTCCTAACTAAATTATTCTGGGTTATTGAAAAATGGCTGTAATCGAAATCAAAGACTTCAAAAAATCATTCGGAACAAAACAAGTTCATAACGGCGTTAACTTCACAGTTAACAAAGGTGAATGCTTAGGTTTAGTCGGAGGATCTGGCGCTGGTAAATCAGTTATCTTACGAAGCTTAATCGGTTTAGAAAAAGCTGATTCAGGTTCAATTATCATTAATGGCACTGATATTACACGCATGAGCGAAAATGACCTCGTAGAAATCAGAAAAAAAGTGGCTTACGTTTTCCAAAACGGAGCCCTATTCGATTCTATGACGGTATTTGATAACTTAGCTTACTCATTACGTGCTCACACTAAAATGACTCATGCTCAGATGGATAAAAAGATTTCGGATCAATTAGACGAATTCGGTTTATTATCGGCTAAACAGCTTTACCCGTCTGAATTATCCGGCGGTATGCAAAAGCGTGTGGGCTTAGCCCGCGCGATCATGATGGACCCTGATGTGATTCTTTACGATGAACCTACAGCAGGCCTAGATCCTTACAATACTTTAAAAATTCAAGAATTAATCTTACGTTTAAAAGCTAAAAAAGTAACTTCGATCCTAGTCACGCATGATATGCCGACGGGAATCGCTGTGTGTGATCGTTTTGTCTTCTTACAAAACAAAGTGATCAGCGAAAATGGAACAACTCAAGAATTGCTAGCTCATCCGAACAGTTTAGTGAATCAATTCATCAAAGGACAAATTGTATGAACCAACAAATGAAAGTCGGCCTTTTCACCGCTATTGGATTAATTACGATCGTGATCTCGATCTTCTCATTAGGATCGAATAAATCTTTCTTCCAAAAATCATTAATTGTTCATTCATATTTCGATTCAGCTGTAGGTCTTAACCAAGGCGGTATCGTTTCTTTAGCCGGCGTAAAAGTGGGTAACATCGAAGGTATCGAATTTGATGAAACGAAAAACTTAGTGCGTGTAAACTTCATGGTGAATGAAGAATTTCAAAAAAAAGTAAAAATGGATTCAGTAGTTGAAATCAAAACACAAGGTGCTTTAGGAGATAAATACCTTTACATCACTCCGGGAAAAAGCGCTGACGTAGTCCAAGATAAATCTGAATTAAAATCTGAATACGGAAACGATATCTTTTCAGTGATTAGTAAGCGCGGATCGGAAAGCGAAAAGATCTTTGATGCGATCTCAGATATGCAACTTTTAATGAAAAGTTTAGTAAATCAAAATAAAATTCCGGCCTTGATTAATAAACTCGATCAAACGGCTGGGAACTTACAAGAAACTTCAGAACAAATCAAAAAAGCCACAGCGAACGACCGCATGACTAAAATGATGAATCGTGCTGATAGCATTCTAGAAAAAATTGACAACGGCCAAGGAACATTAGGTGCGCTGATAAACGATAAATCACTTCATGTCAGAATCAAATCGCTTCTTGGAGCTGGAGAAAAACAACAGCAAGTTAAAAGCATTCTTCGCTCAAGCGTAGAAGAATAAAAAAAGGCCTCGAATGAGGCCAAATCTAACTTAATTTCTTTTAATTTCGGCACTAAAAGATTTGCATAACTTACTCGCTTTTTTAGTCAGCCTATCAATGATTTTTGGACCTTTTTCTATTTCTTTTTCTGGATACTCGTCAAAAAATTTAATATCCGATTGATCAATTAATATTAGATTTTGAATTTCTTGAAGATCGCCAGAAACAAACCCTTCTAATCTGTACACGACCATGTTCTTATGATATCCAGCGCTATTAACCCTTACATTTTCCCTAACTTCTCTAATCCAACAACTTGCATAATCATGAATAGAATCGACAGTTTCTATACCTTTATTTCCTATATTTCCGACCACTTGTTGTGGCTCACGATAAGAACTCGTAGAACAACCGCTCGACAAACCAACCATTAACAATACACTTAACAATATTTTCATATCTTATTTCCTTTAGTTTATGTTAGACCTATTATTCACACTAAAGAGTTTTCTAGAAAACCCTAGTCCAGATTTTTCATAAATATTTGTAAGGCCAAAGGCGAGCCATTTAGACTTAAAATATGTCGTCGTATACAAATTTACCAAACGAATTTCAGCGTCCTTTAATATTGAAACATCATAATATTACTGATTTTTTGAAAGACTATTATAGCTACCGTAAACAAACAGATTCTAAATTTTCCTATGAAATATGGGCCAATGAACTGGGCTTTCAAAGCAAATCTTCTATTCGGTTAATTTGTCTTAATGGAAATTTTATTTCGAGTTTTTTCATTGAAGCCTTTAGCCAGAATGAAAAGTTTTCTGAATTAGAAAAAAATCACCTAAAACTTTTAGCCAACTATCGAAACTGTGATGACCCTACTTTAAAAAAAGTTTTTCTCAACAGAATTATTGAATGTACTGATTTAACAGGAAATCAAACTCCTGTTAAAGATTATGTCGATTTTTTATCGTCAGTTGATTTACCTTTATTACAATTAATTATTTCTTTTCCTGATTTCTCAGCTACCGTTCATAGAATTCAAGAAATTATAGGCTTAGATCTTTCGCAAATTGAAGCGAATTTACTGCGTTTAGAAAAACTTGGTTTAGCCGAGAGACATTTTTTACAGGGAAATCAAGAAACCGTTTGGAAGTCAAATATCAAACATTTTCGAATTCAAAGCACAGCCAAACAAGAAGCTATGAATTGCTTTCATCATGAAACAACCAAAGAAATTGCGGCAGCTTTAAAGCTTGAAACGGCTTTAAAAAAATTTCGTAGCATTTATTTTTCTTTAGAAGATCAATCTTACACAGATCTTAGTGAAGATATCGAACAGTTTATAACCAAGCTCGTTAATAAATATGGAAATGATCACTTGCAGGGAAAAAGATTATTTAAAGTCAATTTACAGGCCTATCCGTTAACTGAAAAGTGTATTAACAAAAAGTGAACTTACTCAACACAAACAATACGGTTCCTTGAGCTCTCTAGCGAAAGGATTTAAAGTCCCCTCTTCGGTCCTTTTAAGAAACAACGATCAAAGTACGCTCAATTAACTTAAGTCTAGATAACGTCTAATGGCTTCTAAAAATAATACAATTATTTTCAAAATCACTAAAGTTACCCGTCCAATACGACGAAATATATCCCGCCAGGGGTATTTGTTCGGCATTCGGAACCTCCTTTTAAAAAGAGTCGCCGAAAGCTCGTAAAGCAGAGTTGAGTAAGTTCATCTCTGCTTTTTGCGTTTTTGGGGCCACAAATAAGAAGTTTACTTCATAAACTTTTGAATTAATTCGACTGCAGATCCGCCGCCTTTTTCTTGTAAATAATTTGTCACAATCGGAGCAAATTTATTGATCATATCTGCATCAAGATTAAGACTCTTAAATTGACCCGCTAACTGAGCTAATCCTGCTAATTTAGAATTTCCCATCCCAAAAGCTGATAAGGCCGATCCCACCATACCAGCTAAATTTCCAGATGCAGCACCACTTGCAGTAGGTGCTTGAGAAATAAATTTTTGAACTTCAGGAAGTAGTTTTTCAATTTGAGAAAAATCGCTTCCAAGATGTTCTTGCGCTAATTTCATAATCGACCCTAGGCCGCCAGTTGCTTGCTGTTCATTGATACCGAGTTGAGAAACGATGGTCTTCACTAAGTCATTCATAATGGTTCCTTTTATTTTAAGTTTTAGAATTATTTCTTTGGAATTTTAGACTCATCAACAGTTACTTCAATTTCTACGCGACGATTTTTTGATTTCGCAACTTCAGTCGCTCCCGTATCCACCGGATTGCTTGAACCCATGCCGATAGCTGTGACTGTGTTCGCAGGAACTCCAGCACTCACTAATTGAATTTGTACGGCCTTCGCGCGGTTCTCTGATAGAGGAAGATTTACTTTATCTGATCCTGTGTTGTCTGTGTAACCTTTTACTGTAATAACATTCTCAGGGTATTTTTTCATAATCGTTGCTAGCTCTTGAATATTCGTTAAAGCTTGCGGCTTCAAAGCTGATTTTCCAGTATCAAATAAAATATCTGATTTTAATTTCGTAACCAAACCATCTTCAGTTCTTTTTGTTTCAGCGATTTTTTCTAATTCTTTTTTCTGTTTATCCAAACGGCTACCCGCAAGTCCACCCACACCAGCTCCTAAAATAGCTCCGATAGCGGCTCCTTTATCACGTTGGCCTGATTGATGACCGATGATCGCTCCCGCTAATGCACCAGCAGCTGCGCCAATTCCTACGCCTTTAGCTGTGTTTGGATTTTCCTGAGCTGTTTGACAACCTACAAGTACTGAAGATGCGATCACGATTGATAATAATGTTTTTTTCATTTCTGATTCCTTTGTTTTATTTAATAAATTTTTTAACGTTGGCTTTAAAATCCGAATTTTCTTTCGGAATGTTTTTACGATCTAGTGTGTAACGAATTTCCGTCACGAAACCTTTTTTATACTTTTGGTTCACTGTATTTTTTATAGTTTCAGACATAAAAGTCATCTGCTGCATCCAGGTTGAGTTCTTCACCCAAAGCCACAATACGCCGTTATGGTAAGCCACCGGCTCCGTGTATTCCGCTGTAGTAGGGCCTACGATGTCTTTCCAGTTCAACCACAATTTCCAGCGCTGGAACTGCTCAGAGACAGGTCCGCCTTCTTTCTCTTCGAAAAGGCTTTTGAGCACTTCGGCAGAGCTCTTAAATTTGGATTTGAAGTCGTTGTCGCGCATCCGATAAAACTACTGCAAAACTTGATTTTTGTAACGAATAAGTCTATTGATGGCGCATGACAAAACAGATTTCAGTCGTTGGTGCAGGTCTTGCCGGAAGTGAATGTGCCTTACAATTAGCTACTATGGGTTATGCGGTTACTCTTTTTGAGATGAGAGGCGTACAATCCACGCCAGCGCATAAAACTGCGGACTTTGCCGAATTAGTTTGCTCTAATTCTTTTGGCAGCCAAGGCGAACATTCCGCTCCAGGACAACTGAAATGGGAAGCTTCTCAGCTTAAAAGCTTCATCCTTAAAGCCGCTCAGGACTTCTCGGTTCCCGCAGGACAAGCTTTAGGGATCGACCGTGAAAAATTCGCAGCTCGTGTAACTGAACTCGTTGAAGCTCATCCGAATATTAAAATTGAACGTAAAGTTGTAAATTCATTGAATGATGTTCCTCGTCCAACCGTGATTGCAACGGGTCCACTAACACATGAACCCTTAGCTGAAAGTTTGAAAGAGCATTTCGGAGACGACTTCCTTTATTTCTTCGACGCCATTGCACCGATCATCGATGCCGATTCGATCAATACAGACATCGCTTGGAAAGCTGATCGTTACGACAAAGGGACACCTGATTATTACAACTGTCCGATGAACAAAGAAGAGTACAACAATTTCATTAAAGAAATTGAAATGGCTCGCAAAATTGAACCGAAGCATTTTGAAACTACAAATTTCTTCGAAGGCTGCATGCCGATCGAAGTGATGGTTGAACGTGGTCCACAAACTTTACGCTTTGGCCCGATGAAACCGATTGGCCTAGATGATCCTCGTACTGGCCGCTATCCATGGGCCGTGGTTCAATTACGCCAAGATAACAAAGAAGCCACAGCTTACAACATCGTAGGCTTCCAAACGCGTATGGCTTACGGAGAACAAACTCGTATCTTCCGCATGATTCCTGGTTTAGAGAACGCTGAATTCTTAAAGCTTGGAAGCATTCACCGTAATTTATTTATCAATACACCGAAAAGCTTGAACAAAGATTTATCCAGCAAAAAAGATCCATGGTTGTTCTTCGCTGGCCAAATTACGGGTGTTGAGGGTTACTTCGAATCAACATGTACTGGATTGATGGTGGCTCACTTCTTAAATCAAAAATTACAAGACCGCCCGTTATCACTTCCACCACGTCATTCGGCCTTTGGCTCGCTTTTAAATGCGATTACAGATGAATTTAAGATTGATCACTTCCAACCAACGAACATCAATTTCAGTTTACTTCCACCATTAGAAGAAAAGATTCGTGATAAGACACAACGTAAAGCGATTCAAATAAAAATGGCCAGAGAAGCTCTGGCCACTTGGGAACTTTAAATTTTTAGTTTAAAATTATAATGTTTTAAACAAGTCGTTGTACTCGTTCGACATTTTTCTTAAACGGAATTTCGTTTCAGAATCATATTTTTCTGTCTCATTGAACATATCAACGTAATCTTCGCCACCTTTATAAGTTAAAAGGTTGTAAGCGATGTATGAAATATGACTTCCTAATTTATCAATCACATCTAAGATCTGAGCTTTACGTTCAGCATTCACGCGACCTTTTTTATCCCAACGAGCTAACATCATACCGATCAACATATCATTCTCTTTTTTGATTTGAGCTTCATTGTAACCCGCAAAAGCTTCTGATAAGTTTTGAGTTTGATCTTTATCCGCAATGATATCTTCAACGAATTTTAAATACTGTTTATTTAAATCGTGAGCGTTACGAATTAATAAACCGTTGTTCGTATCCATGAAGTAAGAACGTACGTCTAAGTTCGCAGATCCAACGAATAAATCATCACCGAATAAAGCTAACTTCGTATGTAATGAAATACCTGTTCCCATGTGAGACGCTTTGTATTCATAGTACTGAATTTTTGGATACCAACGTTTGTAATCTTTACGTTGTTTTTCAGTTAAGTTACTTGCTAGGTATGTTTTCTCGTAGTTTTTGATTCCTTGGTAGTATTTAAACAATTGAATCATTTGGTATCGCGAGAAGATATTCACAACGTTAAGATCAGTTGTTTCAATCGAATTTGTTAAGAACGTTACTTTAACACGAGAACAATCTCCGTAAGTACCGTTCATCATTTTAGCTAAAGAATAAGTTAAACCTGCTGGCAAGATTAAGTAAGCATTGTGGAAAACAACGTGGACATCACGGTTTTCATTTTGACTTACGCGGCAGCTATTTTCTAATTCTTTGTACCACAACATATGAATGTTTTTGTTGTACTTGTGATCTTTATTCACGCGAGAACCAATACGGCGCGTAGGTTTTTTATCAGAGCCAACATCGAATGGTGTATTTTCAAAGTAATACATTTCACTCGATTTTAAATCTGCTGCTGACAAATCGTCAGAAACATCACTAAAGCTTTTATCTTGTCTCCAGTTATCCTGAATCGATTTCTTACCAGCATCAGCATAAAGCTTACTGTAGTTAGAAATTGAAGCTGACATTTTCGCTTTCACGTTCGATTGACGAACGCTATCGCTTTTATAGTATTCCGAAGCTTCCATAGTTGAAACAATACAATTATCTAAAGATGAACCTTCTTTAACTGCACCCTTAGCCATTTTTTCGCCGCACACTTGTGCTGCCAATCCTAAAGCTTCTGGATTATTGATAAACTTGATCGGAGCATATTTATTAACAGTGCTTGCTGTAGCAACCATGTCTGTGAAGTTGAACATACGATCAAATGAAGCTTCGATTTGACGAGCTCCGCCTGGTGCAGTGACCGCGTGGAAATCCGTATCTTTGAAGATGTATTTTCCATTACCAGAAACACGAGATTTCATATGGTAAGAATCTTCAATGTTACGTCCACCTAATTGGAATTCAGAACCGTCTACCACGATTAATTTGTGATGCACGTAATCTGTTAAATGATCCCACTCATCCGCATGAGTTACACGGAACGGATTGAATAATTTATCGATTTGTTTACCTGGAAATTTTTTAGCTCCATCGTCGATCACTGGCAAATGACCAGTGATTTTATCTAAAATAGGATTGATTTGAGCACCATAAGATAACATAGCGAATTGTAATTTAATTAAAGCAAAGAAATTACCTTTTACTTTAGCATCATATAATAATTTGAAAAAATCTTTGATTTGTTCGCTGTCAATTTCTTCGCCTTCTTTTTTCGCAAAATCTTCTTTAGAAACTTGAGCGCCTAAACCCATACTTACTTTTAAAGCTGTTGCGCTTTTTCCGTATAATCCACCTAGGAATAATTTAGAGAACAATGTGCTGTCGTCTAAGTTTTTCATACGAGCTTGTTTATTATTATAACATTCTTTAGATTTTGGATCTGTTACACCTTTAGGACATGATAAAGTTGTGAAAACTGCATCTTGTCTAATACGAGAAGCTGGGAAGTTATAGAAACGAACATCAATATTTCCGTTTCCTTCTTTCATCATCATCGCAAATAAATCGAAGTTTTTATAATTAGTGATAAAATCCACTAATAATTTAACGCGTACACCTTCTTTAGCTTTTTCAATTAACGCGTTTGTGATTACAGACGAACTGTCATCATCACCGTAAATGAAATAAACCATTCTGATTTCTTTACGAGCGCGTTTGATCGCATCTAATTTTTTATCAAAAGCGGCATCGTTATCTATTAATAGTTCAGCCGACTTGATCGCGTTTCCGCCTAAGTTTAAGTTCGTTGAACTCGCAATTTCTTGGATTTCTTTAGAAGAAAGTTCGCGCGCATTTTTACGCTTACCGCAGTTTTGATAATCAGCGGCCGAACAAGATTCAGCTGTTTCAGAGAATAACTCTTCAAAGTAAGCAGCTGCTACGTTGCGGTCTCCAGCTAATTCATTTTTAGTTGTTTTTTCGCTTGAGGTACAAGACATCACAGCAAAACACGACAATACGGATAAAATTAATATTTTTCGCACAAAACTCCCTTTACACATAATTATTTAACTCACTCAAAAATTATAAGTTGTTAAAATTATGTTAGACAGTCGAGTTCTGATATTTACCGACAAAGGTCTAAAGTTCCTTAGTCGGTATTTGCAGGCTAAATATTTTTTCGGTTAATGCCGTGATTATTTATTCGGCTATTTGTTCAATTATTCCACAGTCACTGATTTAGCTAAGTTACGTGGCTGATCTACATCGTAACCTAAACTATCAGCCAAGTGATAAGACATCAATTGCAGTGGCACGACTGAAATGATCGGATTCGTCGTCCAAATTGAATTTGGTAATGACAAATAGTATTCACTCATTGTTTTAAGCGATTTATTTTCTCCAGTACCAATTGAAAT
>CAZXZW010000001.1:0-19095 GCA_964645745.1 uncultured Bdellovibrio sp. | reverse complement strand
TTATCGTAAGCTAAAACTACTTCAAGCTGACTTGGAACTGCTAATAAGTTTTGAACATATTGTTTTTCACTGACTGGAGCTAATGATCCACGAGCTTTTGAAATTTGAAGAGCTAAAATATTTAATAAAGCTAATGTACTTGTGAAAGCTTTTGTACTGGCAACACCAATTTCAGCTCCTGAATTCATGTACATGTGCCCGCCCGCTTCACGATCAATTGAAGAGTGGGCTACATTCGTGATTGATAATAATTCTGCGCCTTGCTCTTTCGCTAAACGAACCGCAGCCAATGTATCCGCCGTTTCACCACTTTGAGAAATCGAAATCACTAAGCTGTTTTTAGGAATCACCGGACGACGGTATCTAAATTCAGAAGCTACATCTGTATCAACAGGAACACGACAAATTTGTTCAATTAAATATTTACCAATCATCGCTGCGTAGAAACTTGTTCCGCAAGCTACAAAAATAACGCGATCAATTTTCTTAAATACCGTTTCAGCGTCGAAACCAATATTTGTTAATTTAATCGAATGCGTATCTGTATCGATGTAAGGAGCCATCGCATTGGCTACTGAACGAGGTTGTTCGTAGATTTCTTTTAACATGTAATGCTCGAAACCCATTTTCTCAACCATGTCTGTTGACCAGTCTAAAACGGATTCAGGCTTATCCAATTTTTCACCTTGAGCATTATAGTAATTTACCGTGTGGTCTTTGATATGAACCACTTCACGGTCATTTAAATAAACAAAACGATTCGTGTGAGCTAAAGCTGCTTGTACGTCACTGACAACGAAGAATTCATTATTCGATTTATCTTTGCTTAAACCCACGATTAAAGGTGGACCGTCTTTGAAAGCCACTAGTTCATTCGGAGCTTTTTCCCAAAGAACCACGATCGAGAAGGCACCCACGATTTTCGTTAAGATGTTTTGAACAGATTTCAGTAGATTCTGAGTTTTTTGAATTTCGTTCCAGATTAAGTGAGCGACTAATTCAGAATCTGTATCTGAACTAATAACCGCACCCTGTGCTAGCAATTCTTCTTTGATTTCTAAGTAGTTTTCAATGATACCATTGTGAACTAAACTGATTTCGCCCACTTGGTGAGGATGGGCATTACGTTCATTCGGAGCACCGTGAGTGGCCCAACGAGTGTGACCGATACCTACGTGACCATTGAAAGCTTCATTTTGAACTTTGTCCTCTAAAGCTTTTAATTTTCCCTGAGCACGAATACGTTTTGTTTTTCCATCGTGAATGATGGCCACACCAGCGCTGTCGTAGCCACGGTATTCTAATTTTTTAAGACCATCGATAATAATATTTTTAGGATTTTGTGTTCCTAGGTAACCTACGATTCCACACATAGACTATGATTCCTTCTTTTTAAATTTGCTAGCGAAGCCTGTTTTATTTTCTTGTCGAGCACGAGCGATAGCTAGATCACCGCTGGGAACATTCTTCGTGATCGTTGAACCTGATGCTATAATCACATCTGATCCCACCTCAACAGGAGCTACAAATTGAGAGTCGCTTCCTACAAATACGCGATCTCCGATTTTAGTTTTGTATTTTTTCTTATCGGCCGCATAGTTACACGTGATCGTACCACAGCCGATATTAACGTCTTCACCAATGTCCGCATCACCTAAGTAAGTTAAGTGTCCGGCTTTAGAGTTCGCACCGAAATTGACTTTTTTCATTTCGACGAAGTTACCCACATGAGCGTGCTTTCCAATCGTCGTATCAGGACGAAGGCGCGCGTAAGGGCCCACTTTAGCTTGAGATTTGATAACTGAATGCTCTAAGTAGCTTCCCGCTTTCACTTGAACACCGTCTTCGATAATACAATCTGAGATAAACACATTCGGCTCTAAAACACAGAAAGGACCTACCGCTGTTTTTCCACGGATGAAAACTCCGGGATAAATCACTGAACCGGCACCAATCGTTACCGTATCATCAATGTAAGTGCTACGTGGATCAATCAACATCACACCGTTAGCCATTAATTGTTTATTTTTCGCTTTGTAAACTAAAGCTGTAGCTTCGGCTAATTCTTCTTGGTTATTTACACCGTGAGCGACATGTGTGTTTGAAGATAATAAAGCTTGAGCTTTTTTTCCACCTTCAAGCGCTAAAGAAATTAAATCAGGTAAGTAATATTCTTTATTGGCATTATCATTCTTGATTAAAGGTAAATACTTTTTAAGAACGTCAGCCTTAACCACGTAAATACCTGTGCTCACTTCTTTGATTTTCAAAGTTTCAGGGCTAGCGTCTTTAAATTCAACAATCGCTTTTAAACTTCCGCTTTGTCTAACGATACGACCGAATTGTTTTGGATCTTTTAATTCAACTGAAACAACGGCCACATCAAGCTTTTGTTCGCGGAAATCTGAGATAAAGTTTTTTAAATCTGCAATCGTGATCAAAGGGTGATCGCCATTTAAAATAACGACATCACCTTCCAACGTTTCAATATCCGCCGACTTAACCGCGTCCGCTGTACCTAACTGGCTTTTTTGTTGGTGAATATGAATTTTGATTTGTTTTTCTACGCTTGAGGCAAAAGGCTCAATTAAGCTTTGAACTAATTGGCTGCCGTGACCCAAAACTACACGAGCTTCGTCAAATTCCGCAAAAAGGCAGTTCGATAAAATACGTAAAATCATCGGTTGTCCGGCTACGGGGTGAAGTACTTTTGGCAAAGGACTTTTCATTCGAGTTCCTTGGCCGGCTGCGAGTATAATTGCTGTAGTTTTTGTCATAGCTTAGTTTAAACTATTTCAATGCTCTTCGTCAGTTATTTTTTTTAAACTAGGCAAATTGTGGCTTTGGCGGCACACTTTACACATGGCTATTACAACTATCGCTTTCGACCTAGACGACACTCTTCTCAACACTTCTGGACTCTTGGTTCCGGCCGCGTCTCAGCAGGCTTTTAGCATTCTGATTGCCAATGGTTTAACGATTTCTCTAGACGAATGTGAACGCCAAAGACTAGAAGCGATTAAAACGATTTCTCACAAAGATTTGTTTTTACAATTAGCTAAAACATACGGAACGACGCAAACTTTGGCGGCTGTCGAAAAAGCCACACGTGCCTTTTATGAACCAGAATTGCCAGAGCATTTGCCCCTGATTGACGGCGCCGAAAGCATCATTCACGAATTAAAAAATAAATACCACATGTATATCGTAACGGCTGGGTACGAGTCAGGTCAGAAAAATAAAATTAAAAGCCTTAAGATTGGTAATTTTTTCAAAGGAGTCTTCGTTGTGAATAGCCTTAACAACGAAAGAAAGATCGATGCTTTCCGTAAAATCTTAGAATTGGAAAACATTCAGCCGGAAAACTTACTATGCATCGGAAACTCTTTATCTTCAGAAATTCGTGATGCTAAAGAACTAGGGGCCGTCTCTTGCTATTTCGAATTCGGTGAAGATCGTGGAAAAATCCCAACGGATCCTAAATACCGCCCAGACCATCACATTAAAGAAATCACCCAACTAATAGATACATGCAAAATATAAATTCTATTATAACGAATTCTTACAAGTTCTGCCTGATCACGGACAATCCCGCTTTGATCGCGCAAACTGATTTGGATAACGTTTATGTGATTAAGTCTTTAGATCAATTAAAGACTTTAACTCCGTTTCGTGTAATTGCCGCTGACTATAACTTCATTCTTAAACATGATGCTTTTGATTTATTGAAAAATAAATTCCAACGCCTGATTTTCGTATTCAATTCATCTCATGAAAAAGTAACACCTTACTTGTTTAGACAGAGTCTTCCGGATCAAGTCGTTTTCGCTCAAGACTATTCAAATCAAGTTTTCTTCGAGCAAGACTTAGTTTTAACTGAAACCCAACAAGATTTAACCTACTTAAATTTAGCGGCCGATCTGAATCAGGAATACGAAAACATTAAATCAGAACTGGAAAACAAGTTAGACGAAACGAAACTGGATCTTTTAGCCAGTCGTCAGAAAATATTAGATTCAAATATCCGCAGCGAAGCCATGAGGAAAATCCTTTATTCAATCACTCAGGAAAGCGATCTTCATCGTATTGAAACGGTATTAAATGAATTACTTCCGGCCTCTTCAAAAGCGACTTGGATTAAAATTATTCCTGAACATAACAAACAGGCTTTAGAAGCTGAGCTGAATCACCAACTCAATACAACTTTTAAATCTTACGAATTACCGAACCATGCGATTTATTTTATTAAAGGTGATCAAAAAAGCTTTAAAAAAGATGATCTTAACTTGTTCGCAAAAATTCGCGATGTAATCGAAATCAATTACAACCGCGAAGTCGATTACACCAACCTAGCTTTAACTGAAAACATCGTTCGTAAAGCCTTCGCTGAATTTAATCACCCCCTAGCTGTAGTTGATAGTGATTATCGTATCGTTCAAGCTAACGCCGCTTTCAAGCGCGATATCACGAGCGAAGATAAAGCCCCTGCTTTTACAGGCGGACAATTAGGCCAAAAGTTCACTGAAAAAATCAACGGCGCCATCTTCGACGTCTATTCAAATTCGATTGCCTTAGATAACAATCCCACAAAACTGTGGATTAATTTGTATAAAAACAAAACCGAAGAGCATTACTTCGAACAGCGCCTCAACCAAACAGCCAAGATGAAAGAGCTTGGGATTATTTCTAGTTCGATCGCCCATGAACTCAATAATCCTTTAGGCGGCGTTCTTTCGTATCTTCAATTAGTCCAAATGGATCTTGGCAAAAATAACCCATGGATGACAGATATTAAAGCCATGATCGATACGACTTTACGTATGAAGAAAATTATCGAAGATTTATTAATTTTCTCACGCACGACAAGTTTAGACGATCAAGGAACTTACAAAGTGGCCGACCTTTTACAGGAAAGTTTATCGATTCATGAAATTCATTTTAAAAATGAAAACATTAAAATCGTAAACCTCAGTGAACAGGCCGATCTTGCTTTAACTTTATCGAAAACGGCGTTCCGCGATGCTCTTCATTTTATCTTTAGTTTCTATATCGAAAAGATCAAAACTTTCCGTAAAGTCAGTTCCCAGAAAACTGGACTGATCGAGGTAAAAATTACCCCCGACCAAAATCTTAATTTCAAGGAAAATAACTACAGTCTTGAGTTTCAGGGAAATTGCGGTCACCTGGACGAAGCAGAAAAATCAAAAGATATTAGCCTTTTAGCGCTTTCAAAATGTCTAACTGATCAAAATATGCACTTAGAAATTGCAGTCCCTAAAGAAAACTGGATCAGCCTCAAAGTCATCATTCAAAAGTCCTGAATTTAAATAGCAACCGTTGTTTTTTGACACTGCCGTCAAATTATAGGTTATCCTAAAAGGGTTCGCGATATTCTGTTTACAGGATGTTCACAGAATTGTTACTTACCACGGAAGGAAGTTCATGAAGACAGCACGAGTGCTAATATTGGATGATGAGTCGACATTAAGAACAGCACTATTCAGACTGTTAGATCGCAAAGGTTACACAGTTGTAACCGCACAAAAAATCGAAGAAGCCAAATCATTTTGCTCTACAGACAAACCGTTCGATTTAGCTATCGTGGATGTGAATCTTCCAGATGGTGATGGTTTAGAATTCATGACTTTCCTTAAAAATCAAAATCCCGCAACTGAAATCATTATCTTAACTGGTTTTGGATCAATCGAATCAGCGGTGAATGCGACTCAACGCGGAGCTTTCCACTTCTTAACGAAACCTTTCAGCTTAGAAGAACTAATGAGTGTGTGCGAAAAAGCTTTAACTCATAAAACTTTACAGTTTGAGAATCAAAAATTAAGAAGCGAATTATCTACAAAATACCGTTTCAACCAAATCATCGGTGAAAGCGACAGCATCAAGAACTGTCTTTCATTAGTTGAGCGTGTGGCTGATGCTGAATCGACAGTGCTCATCACTGGAGAATCAGGAACGGGTAAAGAATTAATCGCGAAAGCGATTCATTACAATTCAAATCGTGCGAACGGACCTTTCATTGCTATTAACTGCGGAGCCATTCCTTCTGAACTATTAGAAAGCGAATTATTCGGTCACGTTAAAGGTGCCTTCACCGGTGCTATCGCGAACCGCATAGGACGTTTTGAATCAGCTGAAGATGGAACAATTTTCCTGGACGAGATTGGTGATTTAGAACCAAGTCTACAAGTTAAAATCTTACGTGCTTTACAAGAAAAAACGTTTGAACCAGTAGGCTCAACAAAAACAATCACAATGAATGCTCGAGTGATTGCAGCTACTCATAAAGATTTAGATAAAGCGGTTGAAGAAGGCAAGTTCAGAGAAGATCTTTACTACCGTCTTAATGTAATCCCTATACATATCCCCGCTTTACGTGAAAGAAAAAGTGATATTCCGTTGTTGTTAAATCACTTTTTAACGATCTTTAACAAAAATAAAGCAAAAATTTTAACAGGATTCTCTTCTGAAGCGCTATCTTGTTTAAATAACTATTCTTGGCCAGGAAATATCCGCGAACTTGAAAATTTAATGGAGCGTTTAAGCATCCTTAAAGGTTTCGGTGAAGTTCAATTAACAGATTTACCAGCAAAATATAAATCGGCAGCGGCTTGTTTCGCTGAAACAGGAATTATTGATTTACCAGAGGCTGGATTAGATTTTAATTCAACTGTAGATCAGTTTGAAAATGCGTTGATCTTAAAAGCTTTAGAGAAAACGGGCTGGAATAAAAATCAAGCGGCTCTGTTATTGAGACTTAACAGAACCACGTTAGTTGAAAAAATGAAGAAAAAAGGATTAATGCCGAAAAGTGAGAATTCTTTAACTGAAGGCTTCGTTCGTAATGATTTTGGTGTCGACGCTGACTTCTAAGTCAGCGTAAGTACCTAAGGAAGAGGCGAGAATTACGTTAACGTGATCGCTACACTGAGAATGACTTGAAAGAACCAGATATAAACGTTCATACGCTCAAGGCGAAGAGACTTTTTGAAGCTGGGCATGTAATGAACGTTGTAAGAGTTGCGAAACATAGGCCTGTTTGAAACTTTGTAGGCTGGAACTCTTGAGATCTTGTAAGATGAAAATTGTGACGACTGACTCATGGTTATCTCCTTGGTTATTTACATAGTACTTACATATATAAATAATATGTAAATTAGATTCAATCAATCAACATTTTAAATTCTTTAAAAAACTGGTGCATGGGCTAGTTTAAGCGTGTAAGTTATTGAAATGACACAGATGTCTCCAAATGCTCTTATTATAGACCACGATGATTCTTTCATCTGGAACATTAAATTCTGGCTGGAACCCGAGTTTAAAGTCACTGTCGTTAATCACACCCAAATTTCAACGCTCAATATGAAAGATTATGATCTGATTGTGTTGTCACCGGGGCCGAAATCACCGACCGATTATCCGGCCAGTTTGGAATTACTTTCTTCGCTCACCCAACCCGTCTTAGGAATCTGTTTAGGTTTTCAAATGATGACGGTTGTGTCGAAGGGATCGGTTGAAACTTACTCTCCACCGAAACATGGAAAGACGTCTTTATTAAAAGCGATGAAGCCTTTCGATCAGCTTTCCGTAGGACGTTATCATTCACTTCATTGCAAACCAGGAAATGATTTTAAAATTTTAGCGACATCACAAGATGATAACTGTGTGATGTGGAGCGAACATAAAACGAAAAAACAATTAGGCTTTCAATTTCATCCCGAATCTTTTCTAACAGAGTCTGCTGATCTTTATAAAAAGTATATTCTCGATTGGATGAAATCATGACTCCGATGATTTGCTTTTACGAAAATGATCTGATGATCCGCTCTGAAGATTATCAATTACTTGAATGCTCGTACAGCCAGGATCCTACGACTTTCTTAAAACAGGTGCAGCTTGAGTGCCCTACACAAATGAAAGTGATCCAGGTCAATTTTGATTATCTTCAGAGGCAAAACATTGATGCGTTAATTAAAAATGATTCAGCGATCACCGTTTATGTTTTAAATAATTTTAAATTCATTAATAAGAATGATCTGCATTCGTCAGTTGAGAAAATTGATTTCGACTTTACTCCGAGCATGACTAAAAAAAATTTCATGGAGAAAGTTAGAACGATTCGCGCAGATATTCAAAACGGTCGCTACTATCAAGTGAACCTGACTGCTAATTTTCAAGCTCAGGCTCGTGTGCCGATAAAGCCTTACGAACTTTTTAAATACTATCTGGGAAAATTCAAATCTGAGTTCAGCGCATTTTTACCTAGAACTGATCTTGAAATTTTATGTTACTCACCGGAATTGTTCCTGGAGAAAAAAGGAAAGACGATTTTGACCCGTCCGATTAAAGGTACGAATCAAAAAAGTCAGGCTTTCCAAGATTTACTAAAAGATGAAAAAGAAAACGCTGAACTTTCGATGATCGTGGATTTACTTCGCAACGATTTACAGTCGGTTTGTCAAAACAAGGTCCAGGTCAGCAAACACCGTAAAGAGTTGAATTTAAACTACTTATCTCATACTTACTCTGAAATAACGGGCCAAACCGATCAACTTCTACCAGAGATTTTGGAAAAGATGTTACCGGCAGGATCTATCTCAGGATGCCCAAAAAAAGAAAGCGTGATCGCCATCAATGAACTGGAAACAACCAACCGTCATTTCTATACCGGGTGCATCGGCTGGTGGCAGGGACAAGATTTTAAATTGAACTTAGCGATTCGATCATTCTTAAATCAAGAAGATCGGCTTACTTATTTCTCGGGTTGCGGAATTGTTTATGATTCGGATCCTGAAAAAGAATGGCTCGAGTTTTTAAGAAAAGCTAAACATCTGGAATTGAAGCATGATTGATTCATTATTTATTCTAGACACATTTCGCATCAGCCAAAACGAAAATCCATTGATTCAATTTCATATTCAAAGAACTTTGGAAGCGATTCAGATTTATCATTCAACCACAACCTTCGAAGACGTGGCTCAAATTTATAAACCTTTTCAATTAGCGACTTCCACCCCTGATCAAAAATGCAGATTAGTGATCGATCCTCATACGATGACTGTGATCAAAAGTGAAATCACGGCGATTGATCTACTCAATAATGAAATCAAATTGGAATTGGCACACAATCAAAATCAAAAACCAGGATTGGGAATACAGAATTACAAAACCAATGATCGAATCTATTGGGACGATAATTTAAAATTCAAACTACCAGGAACTGATGACGTGATCGGTGTGAATTCTTTAAAACAAATCACCGAGACCTCGCGCTTTAATCTATTCATAAAAATGCAAAATTTAGTCTTTACTCCGACTTTACAGTCAGGATGCGTGAATGGATGTCTGCGGCGCTCAGCTTTAAAAAGTGGGTTTATTGAAATCAATCAGAAAAAATACTCTTTGAAAGAAAAAGATTTTACCATCAGCGATTTAAAACTAGCTGAAATCTTCGTTGGAAATAGTTTGCGCGGTATAACAAAGGCTAGCCTTGCCATCAGCTGATATCTTTTGTAAGAAAAGGTATGAGAAAAATTTTTAAAACTATCCTTATTTTATCCTTACCACTCGTGATCACAGCCTGCGCTTCTACAACCGAAGAGGGCGCCATCGGCGTTAAACGCAAACAATTTCTTTACGGCGTTTCGGCCGATCAAGTAAATCAAACTTCATTACAAGCTTTCGAAGAAGTAAAAAAAGACGCTTCGACTAAAAAAACTTTAGATTCAAATCCCGAACAAGCTCGTCGTGTAAAAGCCATCGCCGCTAAACTTATTCCATTCACTTCTGTTTTCCGTAAAGATGCTCCTGCATGGGCTTGGGAAACTCACGTGATCACAAGTGATGAAGTAAATGCTTACTGTATGCCTGGTGGAAAAATTGTTTTCTACACAGGAATTATTGAAAAACTAAAAATGACTGACGGTGAAATCGCAGCTGTCATGGGACACGAAATTGCACATGCGCTACGTGAACATGGTCGTGAACGTATGGCCGAAGCCCAAGCTCAACAATTGATTACTGGCGTTGGTGTCGCAGCCGCAGCTGCTTCAGGCAAAGTCAGTGAACAGAATATTCAAATGATTGCTCAAGGTGCTACAATGGCGGCCACAGTGGCTTTTATCCTACCCCACAGCCGTGGACACGAAAGCGAAGCCGATGATATCGGTGTGGAATTGATGGCTCGCGCAGGCTACAATCCTCAAGAGGCTGTTAACCTTTGGAAAAAAATGTCGGCTCTGAGCGGTGGAAGTAAACCGCCAGCTCTATTAAGCACGCATCCTGCTGATGATAAACGTATCGCGGACATCACCACTTTGCTGCCTAAAGTAACCCCTTTGTATTTACAAGCTATAAAAAAGTAAAGGGAGCTCAAAGCTCCCTTTACTTTTTTATTATGGGGTTTTTATTTTTGACTAATTTCAATCTTTCTACTTTTCACCTCCTCGGACTTCGGAATCGTTATTTCCAAAACTCCATGCTGATGTGACGCCTGGATATTTTCGGTATCCACAGCCTTAGGTAAACTGAAACTTCGTTTGAAGGATCCGTACATTTTTTCAGTGCGCTGATACCCTTCTATATCGTTTTTTTGTTCGCTTTGTCTTTCTCCCGAAATCACAAGCCTACCGTCGAGTACTTCAATTTTAATATCGTCTTTTTTTATTCCCGGAACATCTAAACTGAGGAAATAATTTTTTTCGTTTTCCGTAATTTCTGTCGGAGGCGAAAAAAGTCTTTCGTCATATGTTGCCGTCGTTGGATAGTTAAATGCTTGGTCCATCTGTCTCCAGAAATCGCTCGCGAATAATTTAGGTTGGGTATAATGTGTTGTTAAAAATTTCATTGCTATTCTCCTTTTAATTAAACTTGTTGTTCATATTTTAAATTTTTTAAACTTTTACGTTCGTGATGTTTTGCTTTCCACTTCTCAATGCGTCTTCGTACCTGGTGTACAATTTTTTCCGAGATATTTTTTAAATTGTTATCTACGGCCGATGAAAAAAAGGATCCATCAGCAGAGTGAATGTGAATCATTCCTTTTAATAAATTGTCTTTTTTAGTGAATGTTACGTTGATCTTTGCAGAATTTGGTGACTCCTCGGCGATCCCTGCAAACAGAGATTGAATGTGCTCCCGAGATAAATCACTTAATTTAAAACCTTGGTACTTGATCATAAGATTGCTTGAAGACATGGGTCCTCCTGTTGGCATTCAGGCCAAACTGTTAAGTGTGAATCTTTCTAAAAATACGATTTTTATGTCGATGGATTATGGCTGCAGTGGAACAAAAAACGCCGCGAAGGTCGTTCTGCTTAAGCCATGAAATGATGTGTTCATGTTGATACCTCCCTTACGCTTTAAACATGATTTCGATAAAAACAATGTCAAGCTGGCGAGAAAAAAACAAAGGTCTAGGATTTATTAATGAATATGGACGACTTGATCTAAAGGAATTCTATAGCGCTCACCCCAGCTGCCTGGAGAGTTCTCATAACCCACAGCGATAACCATAACTATGCGCGCTGAGCCTTTGAGCTTTAATATTTTTCTAACGCGTGATGAATCAAAGCCTTCCATCATGCATGAATTCGCTCCGTCATTTGCAATAGATAAAACAAAATTTTCACAGGCTAAGGCGCAAGACTTCACCGCAATCTCTTGCACATCACGTGCGGTCACGGGGCCACGAACCATCGGACGAAATAATCCAATCGCATTCATCAACAACCACTTGAACGGAGAAAGAATATTAAAAATTCCTGTGGTATAAGTCGCTGGAACAATTTTTTTATAATAAAGTTCAACTTGCTTGGGTGCCTTCGGAGAATTCTTCACCCAATCGATAAGCCAAGGCTGAGAACGTTTCCAGTTTTTTCCATCAGCCGTTGCAACAATTAAATGTGAAGCTGTGCGCGCGGCTGACTGACCTAAACAGGCCTCAACTAGTTTTTGTTTTTTCTCAGGAGTTTTGACCCAATGAAAATCCCAGGTTTGAGTGTTCGATGAATTCGGCGCTAACACGGCCATATCAAAAGCTTTTTGAATCACTTCATCTGGCACAGTTTGCGGAGTGAATCGTCTAATACTTCTTCTTTTCTGAACTGCCGCTTCAAATTCCATCATGACCACCTGACAACCTAAGATTGTGTTTTAACTGAAACTATATTAAATACCTGTGTATGGATAAAGCCAAACTGATTAAACAATTTATTAAGATTATCGAAGAAGATATTGCTTTAGCCATTCAAGCTCAAAAAACCACTGTCGAATATGCTACAGGTGAAGAAAATAAAGCTGAAAATAAGTACGATACTCGTGGTTTAGAAGCCTCTTATTTAGCTCGTGGCCAAGCCGAACGCGTGGCCGATCTTCGTGAAAGCCTAGCTTACTTTAACACCACCGTGGTCCAAACCTACTCAGATGAGTCCCCCATTGGCAATTGCGCTCTAGTTGAAATCGTTAATATCGACAACGAAGCCGACCAAAAGACCTTACTCATGATGCCTAAGGGAGGCGGCCTGTCGGTTGTATTCGAAAATAAGCCGGTACAAGTGGTTACAGCTACAAGCCCTCTTGGAAACGCTCTCATTGGAAAATACGTTGGTGATGAGATCAAATACACTACGGGCTCTAAAACATGGGAATACGAAATCACTATAGTGAAATAATCTCACTCTCATCGATCTGAACTTGAAAAAAAACCATTTTTAGCTCATAAATAAGCCTCTTATTTCGAGGTCACAAATGATTAGTACAAGCAACGTCAGCCTACGTTACGGCGGCAAAAAATTATTCGAAGATGCGACAGTTAAATTCACACCAGGAAACTGCTACGGTCTGATCGGTGCCAATGGCGCTGGTAAATCGACTTTCTTAAAAATCTTATCTAAAGAAATTGAACCCAATTCTGGCGAAGTCATTATGGACTCAGCTAAACGTTTATCAGTTTTAAAACAAGATCACTTCGCTTTTGAGGAAATTCCAGCATTAAAAGTTGTGATCATGGGTAACTCTAAACTTTTTAAAATTCTCGAAGAGAAAGAAGCTCTATATTCTAAACCTGATTTCTCAGATGCCGACGGAGAAAAAGCTTCTGAACTAGAAATGAAGTTCGCCGAAATGAATGGCTACGAAGCAGAATCTGAAGCAGCCACTTTACTTGCTGGTCTTGGTATCGCCGATGAGCTTCACCATAAACTAATGAAAGACCAAACACCAGGAGACAAAGTTAAAATCCTTTTAGCTCAAGCTTTGTTCGGACAACCTGATATTCTTTTACTGGATGAGCCAACGAATCACTTGGATATCTACGCGATCCAATGGTTAGAAGAATTCTTATTCAATTTTAAAAATACCGTGATCGTGGTTTCCCATGACCGTTACTTCTTAAATAAAGTTTGTACTCACATTGCTGATATCGATTACTCGAAAGTAACGACGTACACAGGTAACTATGACTTCTGGTTACAAGCCAGTGAATTAAATCAAAGATTATTATCTGACCAAAATAAAAAGAGCGCTGAAAAAGCTGAAGAATTAAAAAGCTTCATCGCGCGTTTCTCGGCCAACGCTTCGAAATCAAGCCAAGCCTCGTCTCGTCAGAAGCAATTAGAAAAATTAACGTTCCATGATATGCCAGCTTCTTCACGTAAGCGTCCGTTTGTTGATTTTATTTCAACTCGCGAAGCGGGACAAGATATCGTAACCGTTTCTAATATCTCGAAAACGATCAACGGCGAAAAATTACTAGATAACGTTTCATTTACTTTGCGTAATGGTGATAAAGCCATCTTGTTAGGTCGCAATGACTTAGCCAAAACTGTGTTACTTGATATCATGGATGGAAAAATCCAACCGGATTCAGGAACTGTGACTTGGGGTATTACAATTACTAAAGCCTACCTTCCGTCTGATAACTCAGAATATTTTCAAAATGCAGATTTAGACTTAGTAAACTGGTTACGTCAGTATTCAGTGGATAAAGATGAATCTTTCATCCGTGGATTCTTAGGCAAAATGCTTTTCTCTGGCTCAGAAGCTTTGAAAAAATCAAATGTCCTTTCCGGAGGAGAAAAAGTTCGTTGTATGCTTTCTAAGACGATGTTGTCAGGTGCGAACTTCTTATTACTTGATGGCCCAACAGCACATTTAGATTTAGAAAGTATCCAGTCAGTAAATGATGGCGTCAAACGTTTCAAAGGTTCTGCGATCATGACCTGTCACGATCACGAATTCATTCAAACGACAGCGAACCGTATTATCGAATTGGAAAATGGCAAAGTGGTTGGAGACAGTAGCGATACTTACGAAGACTACATGGCTAAAAATAAAAAGAAGCAGTCTTTACACTAAATAGTTCAAGGGCGGATGAATGGTTCAAAGCCAATGAATCCGGCCGTTTAAAGCGAATTAAAGACCTCAGTCAAAAATAAATATAGCAGCTCATATACTCTGGTCACCCTGTATCAATCCAAGACGTTATGCATTCAAATCGAAATTTAATGCTTAAAATTTCCTATAAGGCATTTGAACCATTCTCTTATGGTTTCAATTAACCACTTCCTAGACGTTTCAAAAAAAGACTAAATAAAATTTTGTTTCTTTAGCTTAATTATTCTAGAATTATTCCGAAGAGGTATTTATGACGACTTTGGCTATGATTGCAATTTTTGCTTATGTTCTTATGTTTTGTTTTGTGATCTATGCTATTCGTTACTACATCGATTTTGTTAAATTTCAAAACTCTAAAAATGATATTGCTTTATTAAACGCTAAAATCATGGCTTTAAAAATGGCTTTACGTGTACGAGTCAAAATCAAGCTGACTTCTTTCCGCGATCGATTCGGGAAATTTATCGATAAGGATGATGAAATCGATAAATCTCTGAATGAAATCTACAATATCAAATACGAAACTGGTGCTGACTTCCAAAGATACTTTGATATCTCTAAGCAAGTTATTACAATCATGAAAAATGATATTCGCTTTGCCGCTAAGTTTAAAGAACTCAGCGAACAGCAAGTGCAGGAAAACGAAAACTCGGAAACCGCGCAACTGTTCCAGGACTTTTGCGGGCCTGATTATAAAAATGAAATTGCATTAGTTCGCGTGATCAAAGAAATTACAGATGCGAATAATAAATTAAGCAAAAAAATCTTAGAATTTAATCATGAGTATAGAAACCGTAAAAAGTTTGTTCCCACTCAAACGATTAATCTAATTACTTTTAGTTTTTTGGAAGACATCAATAAAATTTTTGAAGACTCCGAAGTCCTTTTAAAAGAGTTTCAGCGCAAGAAATCAGACTTTTTCAATCACGCTGCTTAAATAATTATGTAACCCATTACGACGTTGTACCGGAACTACCTCGGGAAGGTTGAAATCTGAAGGGTCCAGTTCATAATAGAAGTATATGAAAAGTTTAGCTATTTTCTTACTTTTAGTGGTCGCAGGTTTTGAAGTTTTCGCACAAAATTCACGTCCTTCGAGCTCCAGCGTCCCACCGAGAAGAAAACCTGTTTTAACTAATGACGATGACTACTCGGCTGTAACATACGACATGTATGTACCGCGTCCGGGCGCAAACTATTTAACTTTAGGTATTTCACTTTTAAAATCTGAAAATGAAGTTCGTGCTACTAGCGCTAACACAAAAGGTTCTGGTTACGGTATTAATTTAAATTACACGCACGGACTCACAACTTCGTTTGCTTACTATATTTCACAAGATATTTACGGTTACAAATACGATACGAGTCCCAACGTTGGAACATCTGAAGTAGGAACTCTTGGCCCCACTACCATTGGGATCAAAGGGATGAAAACTTATTTAGGATCATTCTTCTACTACAGTGGTGGTTACCAAGCTGCCATGTTAGAAAAACGTGATGATCAAAGCGGCTTAAATGTTTTCACAGAAAACGATCGTCGCGATAACATTCAGTTATCTGGCGGATTCGGCGCTCTGCTTGGAGGTTTCTCTCTGGGTGGACAATACACTTACTACATGTACCAAGAGACCGATAATATTTTTAGCAACGTAGTGACCAAATATAAAGCCGGTACAGGATCTAAATGGAGATTCTACGGTCAGCTAGAAAACAGATACAAAATCGGCTTAGCCTACGGCGAAGAAACCATTGATGCCGCCGATACATCAACTAGCGGAGTTCTAACTCGCAATGGTTATGGCAAATACGAATACCAACGCATGCAAATTTACACCATCATCCCGATCTCAACGACGACAGATTTCTTTGCTGATATCACGCGTACCGATCGTAAAAATGTAAGCAGCTATTATTCCAAATTTGAGTTCTACTTAGCAACTGCCGCGATCCGTATTAGTTTCTAATATACAAAAAACCACAGAGCTCCCATTAATCGATACAGATTTCAGGCATAAAAAAACCCGTTTATTTCTAAACGGGTTTAGTGTTAATAAAATGGCTCAAAAGGCAGGACTCGAACCTGCGACCAAGCGATTAACAGTCGCTTGCTCTACCAACTGAGCTACTTTTGAACGTTGGTCCAAGTTATACAAATCGAAGGACTTCGTCAAGACTGGGTCGTGATTTTCTGAGGAATTTCGGGCTTAATCTGTTAAATCTTTGTATAAAACTGACGATTTAAACGGCAATTCTGCCGCTCTAAATATCTTCAAAGCCTTGTCCCACTCGAGGTAAACAACCTGTCCACCCGAGTCAAGACCCTCAGCTAGCTTTTCCCATTTGGCCTGTTTGATGTCGACGCCCTGGATACTTTCCATTTGAACGAAGCAATACTTGTTAGCCACCATGTCTTTGGCTATTGATTTTGTTTTCTTGGCAATATCGGCGTTGAGCCACTTGAACTTAGAATTGGTGGTCGTACACCATTGAAATTGTGAGCTGGCCTGAAAAACTTCATCTAAAGAATTTTGGAAAGGTTGAGATGAAAAATATTTCGAGGCGTAAATCACCATCGCTAAACCAAATATTAAAACAGACACTTTTACAAAAAGTTTTACATTCATGGGATAAATATATAGTTGAATCCGAAGGATGACAAGCTCACCTGACGATGTACAATAAGTTAAATTATTTGGAGGTTTCATGAGTTCTATTACTCTAAGTCTGATCTACCCTTTGTTCGGTATGTTTGTATTATCCGCTGCTATTCTCATAGTGATGTTCCGCGCTCGTGTGCGCGCTGTCAAATCAGGTCAAATCAAAGCGGGTTACTTTAAAACTTATGAAAGTTTGAATCTTCCAGAAGATGTGATTAAAACCGCTCGTCATTTCTCGAACTTATTTGAAACACCTGTTTTATTTTATGTGATCTGTATTTTAGGGATGATCTCATCTGTTGATAGTTCATTATTCGTTACACTGGCTTGGTCCTATGTGGTGGCGCGCGCGGTTCACGCTTACGTGCATATCGGGCGCAATAAGTTACAGATACGAATGTCGGTGTATACTCTTAGTTGGTTAATCATGGCTGCTATGTGGATCATTCTTTTAAATCGATTGAATGTGTAAGCTATGTCAGTCTCACCGTTCACTAAAAAAGTTGAAACTGAATTGAAACGCTTGGCTTCCCAACATACTGTTGGGAAATGGGAACCCGCGGATTACATTATTGGACAAAGTGAATCTGATCTTCAGTTTTTTAATTTAAATATTCCAACTGTTCGCACTGTTTTAAAAAACACAAATATTTTTCCGAAAGATCGCAAACCTCAAGACGTCTACCGTGACATTCAAAAAATGTGGTTTGAAAGTCATTGGTTTGAAGCCCGCGCAATCAGTTTGATGTGGCTTGAATCTCAACCTCTAGAATTTTTAATTGCTAAACAAACTGATTTAATTAAATGGGCGAAGCTTATTGATAACTGGGCTCACTCGGATGCGCTTTGCAGTTTTTTAGCTCGTATTTACGATACAGACTCAAAATATCTTCATTCGGTTTTCACCGAATGGCATGTTCACGATAATACGTGGTACCGCCGTATTTCGATGGTCAGCTTATTTTATTATTCTCGCATGAGAGTGAATCAACCTAAATACAATGTGGCTGAAAAATATATTAAAGCGAATTTGGATCATCCTGAATACTACGTGCAAAAAGGTGTCGGTTGGACATTACGTGAAATGTATAACGTGTATCCGGATTTAACTTTGGCTTTTATTGAAAAAAATGTGAAAGCGCTTTCCCCGGTAGCTTGGGTGGCCGCGACTGAAAAGCTTCCAAAGACAACTAAAAACAACCTCATGAGAAAACGTAAAGAATAGGATCACTATGAAAAATGTAACTCGCTGTCGCTGGCCCGGAGAAGATCCTTTATACGTTAAATACCACGATACAGAATGGGGCTTTCCGATTTATGATGATCAAAAACTATTTGAGTGCCTCACTTTAGAATCGGCCCAAGCCGGTTTAAGCTGGATCACTATTCTTCGTAAGCGCGATAACTACCGCAAGGCTTTCGCAAACTTCGATCCAAAAAAAGTGGCTAAATTTGATGAAGCTAAAGTTAAAAAATTGATGCAAGACGCTGGTATCGTTCGTTACGAAGCAAAAATTCGTGCAGCGATTAACAATGCTCAACGCTTTTTAGAAGTTCAAAAGGAATTCGGATCATTCTCGGATTACCAATGGTCTTTCGTGAATCACAAACCGATCGATAATAAATTAAAGCCTGGCGCTGGCCCTAAAGCGACGACGAAGGAATCTGAGGCTTTCGCTAAGGATCTGAAGAAACGCGGCTTTAAGTTCTTAGGTGGCACCACAGTGTACGCGCACATGCAGGCTACAGGCATGGTGAACGATCACATCACAACATGCTTCTGCTACAAGAAAGCCAAATAAAAAACGGCAGAGTCTCCTCTGCCGTTTTCATTTAAACGATTTGAATGAATTAACAAAGACTAGTCTTCGCCAAGTACCATACTCGTGATACATTTAGTTCCAGAAGTTCTTTCCATGAACGGCTTGTTATCAACACGAACTAAAGTCGCTTCATTTAAAGTCGCTGGATCGTAGTTGAATTTTTCAATTTTGTATCCGTAACCCGCTGTCGTCTGATTCATTACACC